>DATJOV010000089.1:0-11547 GCA_035506735.1 Acidimicrobiales bacterium
TGACCCTGGACCCCGATGATGGCCCGGTGCGGAGGGTGCTCGTGACCGGGGTGGTCCTGTCGGCGGCCGTCGGTGCCGGCCTGGTGCTGGCGTCGGGAGCGGGTCCGGCCGAGGCCGCCCCCAGCACCTGGACGCAGCGGGTGGTGTGCCCCACGAGCGGGCTCCCCGTGACGCTGTCGGGATCGGAGCACCTGCGCCACCTCGGGTCGGGGCCCGCCGCCGTCTGGACCGTCTCGGAGACGGTCACCGCCGTGGCCCCGGCCACCGGGCCCCGCACCTTCGACCTCGCCTCCGTCGGCCGCAGCGCCTCGGGGGCGGGCGGGACGGTGGTGACCGGGCGTTCCCTGGAGATGGCCCCGGGGGGCGACCCCGAGGTGGTGACGGGGACCGCCTATCTCGCCCCGGACGGTCTGCTGGGGCGCTTCACCGGCTCGGCCCTGTCGGTGTGCGCCGCCATGGGCGGCTAGACGACGGACGAGACCCGGGACGCCTGCCCTCCGGGGCGGAGAATCCCAGGTCAGCGGGTTGCCGGCCCGTCGCCGCCCGGACCGTCCGCCACGAAAACTGCACCCAGCACGCTCGAAGGGCCGCGGAGAGAGGCCGATTGGGGCCCTGATTCTCTTGTAATCGGGTCCGAAACTGGCAATATGGCCACTGATGTCGGCGAGTGCAGCACTCAGAGTGATACCCGGAGGAGCCGCCGACGTGGGGCCCGACGGCGGCCCCGAGGACCGTGCCGCCCGGCTCGGCCGGTCCCCGTCCGACCCCGGTGCGCCGGGGCGACGTCGTTCGGACCGGGTCTGGATCTGCGCCCCGGGGGTGGGCGGGGTGGTGGTGGCCCTGGCCGCCTCGGGCCTCCTCGGGTCGCTCGAGCCGGCGGCCATGTTCGTGGTCGGGGTGGGCACCCTCCTCTCCCTCGTGCTCTCCGTCCGGCTGCACCGCCCGGCCCTGCGCTGGCCGTGGTGGGCCATCTCGGGCTCGGTCCTCCTGTTCATCGTGGGCGGCGCGGCCCGCGCCGACCTCCACACCCTCGGGAACCTCGGCCCCAGCCGCTCCCTCGTGCCCGACCTCGTGTCCCTGCCGGGCTACGTCCTGGGGGCGGCGGGCCTGCTGGGATTCTCCCGGGCCCGGGACCGGGCCCGGGGCAGCCAGCACCACTTCGGGGTGATCCTCGACGGCGTGATCGCCGCCCTGGCGCTGCTGGCGGTGGCGTGGGTCTACGTCATCTATCCCGTCCTGGTGCACCACCACACCCCGCTCACGGTGCGGCTGCTGCTGACCTGCTACCCGGCCATGTCGCTGTTCCTGGTGGTGGTGACGGTGCGCATCGCCTTCAGTCCCGAGCAGCGCCGGGTGCCCTCGTACTGGTTCCTCCTCGCCACCATGACGGCGATGTTCGTGGGCGACACCTTGTACATGTTCGCCGACGTCGACCTGGTGCACGTGGCCGGGCGGTTCCTCGACCTCCCCTACGCCATTGCCTTCGTGGCCACGGCGGCCATGGCCCTGCACCCGTCCATGCGGGCCCTCACCGAGCCTGCCGGCCTCCGCCCCAAGGCCGCCTCGCCCGGGCGCGTCGTGCTGGTGGCGCTCGGCCTCCTCGTGCCCGCCGTGATCACGCTCCAGCACCCGTCGGGATCCATGAAGGACCGGGTGGCCCTGTTCGTCATCATCGTCATGCTGACCGGTGCCGCCGTCCTGCGCATCGTGCAGGCGCTTCACCTGGCCGAGCGGTCCGAGGCCGACCTCGCCTACCAGGCCACCCACGACAGCCTGACCGGATTGCCCAACCGCCGCATGATGCGGGAGCACCTCGACGACGTCCTGGCCCGGGCGGCCGTGGACGACACCCACGTGGCCCTGCTCTTCTTGGACCTGGACCGGTTCAAGCTCGTCAACGACACCCTGGGGCACACCCACGGTGACGAGCTGCTGGTGGACGTGGCCCGGCGCCTCCAGGAGCACATGCGGCCCAGCGACCTGGTGACCCGCATCGGCGGGGACGAGTTCATGGTGGTCCTGGGCCAGGTGGTGAGCGTGTCCCAGGCGCTGGAGCTGGCCCACCGCCTGCGCACCTGCCTCCGCACCCCCTTCATGGTCAACGGGATGGAGTTCTACGTGTCGGCCAGCATCGGGCTCTCCTTCGCCTCGGGGGACGACCCCCGCGTGGACGCCGAGCTCCTCGTGCGCGACGCCGACATGGCCCTCTACCAGGCCAAGGACGCCGGACGTGACGCCGTGGCGGTGTTCGACGAGTCGATGCGCACCCGCATCTCCGAGCGTGTCGAGCTCGAGCACGACCTGCGCCGGGCCGTCGAGCTGCGCCAGCTCCACCTGGTGTACCAGCCCATCATCCGCATCCCCGACGGGCCGGTCGAGGGGGTCGAGGCCCTGGTGCGCTGGGCCCACCCCACCCTGGGGGTCATCCCGCCCGTCAAGTTCATCCCCCTGGCCGAGGACACCGGCCTCATCAAGGGGATCGGGGAGTGGGTCCTGCAGGAGGCGGTGCGCCAGCTGGCGGCCTGGCGGCGCGACACCCCGGGGCTCGAGAACCTGTACGTGACCGTGAACGTCTCGGGGGCCCAGCTCCACGACGAGCGCCTGGTGGAACGCGTCGCCGCCGTCCTGGAGCGCAACGGCGTCCCCGGCAACGCCCTGTGTCTCGAGCTCACCGAGTCGGTGGTCATGGAGGAGCACCGCCACGCCATCGCCATCTTCACCGAGCTGCGCCGGCTCGACGTGCGCCTCGCCATCGACGACTTCGGCACCGAGTACTCCTCGCTCGCCTACCTCAAGCGCTTCCCCGTGACCAACCTGAAGATCGACCGCTCCTTCGTGGAGAACCTCGACGACGACGACAGCTCCGACGCCACCCTCATCGCCGCCGTGGTGGCCATGGCCCACGCCCTGGGCATCGCCACCGTGGCCGAGGGGGTGGAGACCTCCACCCAGGCCCGCCGCCTCGTCGACCTGGGCTGCGACGCCGTCCAGGGCTACCTGTACTCCCGGCCCGTCCAGGCCGAGTCGGTCCCCTACGTCATCACCACCATGTGGAAGCGCGACGGCCAGGCCCGCCTGGAGGCCGCAGCCGGGGGCCGCTGAGGTCCCGCTCGGGCCTCACGCCACCAGGCCGGCCACGGTGGCGAGGTCGAGAGGGCGCACGGCCGGCTCGAGGCCGTGGCCCTCGAAGTACAGCGTGTGCACCTCGGGGTCGCTGCGGGCGATGCGGCGCTCGGTGTCGGGGACGTTGCACCACACCGGCATGCTGGCGGGGGATCCCAGGTAGGGCCGGGCCGGCACCCCGTCGAAGGGGGCCATGGGCATGCGCAGCTTCCAGCGGATCATGCGCCACACCGGGACGTCGAGGATGGCCAGGAGCCAGGCGATCCCGCACCGGGGGCTGGCCAGGGCGAGGGCCTGGTAGAGGCCCATGCTGACGAGTCCCATGGTGGCCTTGCCCCGGTACTCGGGGGCCACGGCCAGGGTGGCGATGTCCCAGGTCCGGGCCAGGTCGATGGCCAGCCCAGTGCGGGCCGCCATGGCCCCGAGGGACTCGCCCCACACCGGCTCGACGTCGTCGACCGTCTTGCATCCGGCCGGCGAGGGCACCACCACCCGCATGACCCCGGCCGGCACGTGGCGCAGGTGGTCGATCACGCAGAAGAAGACGCTGGCCTCCTCGTACGGGCCGTACTCCTTGGCCAGCAGCTCGGGGGAATTCCCGAAGGTCTCGAGGAACACGCTGCACTCGAGGTGGCGGGCCAGCGCCGAGGCGGGATCGCCGGCGCCGATGGCGTACACCCCGAACGGGGCCCCGGCGTCGGGGGCGGCGAGGTGCCGGGCCAGGTCGCGCCGTTCGGCGTCCCCCTGGTCCGCCCACGGCTCCACCCTCAGCACACCTTGGCCACGATCCGCTCGGCCTGGAAGAACCGGCGGGTGAAGTCGACGACCTCCTCGGCGTCGACGGGCTTGCAGGTGTAGATGTCCACGCTGAAGAACAGGAGCGGCGTGTCCCAGGCGTAGAGGTGGGCCCCCGACGCCTCCCAGTGCACCCATCCGGCCCACCCGTAGCGCTCCGAGCGGTGGGTCACCGGCTCGAGGAGCACCGACATGTCCGCCACCTCGGAGAGACCGACGAGGTAGGCGCGGATGGCCGTGTCGGTGATGGGCGTCGGGCACGTGCCTTCGACGACGAGGCGCTGCCGGCAGATCATGGGGGCCAGGTCGGGCATCGTCCCGTGGTGGACCGTGCCGACGCGCGTCATGGTGCAAGCGTATGGACGAGCCTTTGCAGGGGGCAAGTGGCGGTCGTCCATTCACGGTCCGTGGCCTCCGAGTGCGCAGTGTGACCGGAGGGGCATGCGTGGCATGTCGGTGCGCGACGTGTGGTCGTGGTGCGATGACGCCGGGGACCGGAGCCGCGACAGGATCGGTCCGCCTCGGTGGGACCCGGCGGCCCCGGCCCGGCGAGGGGCTGTGGCGCACGGGGCTGCCACGCCGGCGAGGCCACCCGTCACGGCGGCGGCGTCCGTCGACGGTGTCGCCGCCCGGTGCCATGGACGCCGGGACCCCCACGTGCCAGTATCGCCCTCAGCCCATTCGTCTCGTGCCGAGGGGCCCCGCAGTGCGCGGGCGGCCGGCTACCGAAACAGGTGCCAATCGTGGCCGAGGTTCGAGGAACCTTGTGGGGCAGCAGCGACGTGTCTGCGGCTGCGCCCCATCACCTTGCGGCCGGTCCCCATTGCTCGTATGCCAAGCGCAAACGTAGTGTGAACGGGGGGAGCCGAGAGCGGCCAGCTCGCGGTGCGGATCGTGTCGAGTCGAGCCATATGGCCGGGACGGTGTGGCGCGTGGAATCTGAGCGTTTGCAGTTCCAGGCGCGTGCGGGCGCGCCCTCCCACGATGCGCTCGGGACGACCGCCGGCCGCTCCCAGGGCGCGCCGGCCGAGGTCATCAGCCTCGTCCTGATCGAGAGCCAGACCGTCGTCCGGGAAGGGCTCCGCTGCCTGATCGACAGGGAACGGGACATCGACATCGTGGGCGAGGCCGGCTCCGCCATCGACGCCGTCGGGCTCGACGTCGATCCCGACGTCGTCCTCACCGACCTTGAGCTCCCCGACGCGCGCGGCGACGAGGTGGTGACCGCCATCCGACGCCGCTTCGAGCGGGCCGGGGTCTTCGTGTTGAGCGTCATCGACCATCCCGCCACGGTCCAGCAGGTTCTGGCCGCCGGGGCCAGCGGCTATCTGCTCAAGACCGGTTCCTCCGACGAGCTCTTCGGCGGCCTGCGGGCCGTGGCCCAGGGTGAGAACTTCCTCCAGCCCTCCCTCGGGGTGAAGCTGGCGCGCTGGAACGGGAGCGGCCCCGGGGCCGACGCGCCCGGCGGCGGGCGCCTGTCACCGCGCGAGGTGAAGGTCCTCGGCCTGGTGGCCATGGGGCACACCAACGCCGAGGTGGCCTCGCTGCTCGGTGTCAGCCTGCGCACGGTCGAGACCCACCGGGCCCGGGTCCTGCAGAAGCTCAACCACCCGACGCGGGCGGAGTTGGTGCGTTACGCCTACGACCTCGGGCTGATCGGCGCCACCACGACCCTGTGAGGGGTGAGGGGTCCTGCGCTCAGCGGCGCCGCAGGCCACGGCGCTGGCCCCGGGCGAAGGCGAACCCCGCCAGCCAGCACACGAAGAAGATGCCGGCCAGGATCCACAGGAGATGGGCGACGAAGCCCACGCCGACGAACACCACCGCCAGGAGCAGGAAGACCAGGAGCAGGCACCCCATACGTTCCTCACCGTAGTCGTGGGTCGACCGGACAGGGTCGGCGGCGTCAGAACCGGCGCCCGTAGCGGGGGGGGAGCTCGGTGGCCCGGGCCGACCCCAGGAGCCCTCCCGTGACGGCGTCGACCTGATCCAGCACGGTGGGATCGGCCAGGCCCGGCACCGACACCTCCACCCCGGCGGCCAGGTCGGCCAGGCTGGCCTCCACCACGGCATCGGGTTCCATGCGGGGGACCTGGCCCATGTCCATTCCCTGGCGGCTGTGGAATTCCGAGCGCACCACCCCGGGGCACACGACCTGGACGACGACGCCGAGGGGGCGAACCTCGGCCGCCACGATGCGGCTGAAGGCGACGAGGAAGGACTTGGTTGCGGCGTAGACCGCCCGCATGGGCAGCTGCGGCAGCTGGACCGAGGCGCTGAACGCCAGCAGCGACGCCACGTTGACGACGGCGCCGCGGCCCCGTTCCACCATCCCCGGGAGGGCGGCCCGGGTGAGCAGGACCGGTGCCAGGGCGTTCACCTCCACCAGCTCCCGGGCCTCCTCGGCCGGCAATTGGGCGAACGGCTTGTAGTGGGCCAGGCCGGCGTTGTTGACGAGCACGTCGGCCCGGGCGTCCTCGACCGTGCCGCATACCCTGCGCAGCTCGTCGGGGTCGCCGAGGTCGGCGGCCAGGGTGTGGACCTCGACGTGGTGGGCCGCCCTGAGCGTGGAGCTCAGGGCGTCGAGGCGTGCCGCCCGCCGCGCCACCAGGACGAGGTCGTGGCCGTCGGCGGCGAGCCGCCGGGCGTAGGCCTCGCCGATCCCCGACGACGCCCCGGTCACGACGGCCATGGGGCTCATGGCCGGCCCCCGGTCGTCGGGCCCCCGCCCCCGGTCCCCCCGCCCCCGGGCGGGCCCGGTGCGGCGTCGAGGGGACGCAGGACCCGGCACGGGTTGCCCGCTGCCACCACCCCCGGAGGTACGTCGCGGGTGACCACGCTCCCGGCGCCGACGGTGGAGCCGGCGCCGATCCGCACGCCGGGACACACCACCACCCGGCCGCCGATCCATGCCCCTGGGCCGATGGTGACGGGCGCGGCGAACTCGAGGCCCTGGCGGCGCAGGGCGGGATCGAGCGGGTGGGTGGCCGTGTAGAGATGGACGCCGGGACCGAGCAAGGCGTCGTCGCCGATCTCCACGCTGGTGCTGTCGAGCACGACGCACCCCGTGTTCAGGAACACCCGCGCCCCCAGGACGATGTTGCTGCCGTAGTCACAGAAGAACGGAGCCACGATCTCGGTGCCCGCACCCACAGCCCCCAGCAGATGGGGTAGCACCCCGGCCTCGCCCCGGCACAGGCGCTCGAGCAATCTCCGTGCCCGCTCCCGCTTGGCCACGAGCTCGGGGTCCCCGGCCCGGTAGAGGGCGCCGGCGAGCATCTTCTCCTCTTCCCGCACCCCCGACCTCCGTCGCCGCCGGGTGGGCGGCTCACGCCGGGGCGCCCCCGACGCCCCGGCGGGCCGGTGCCACCTGGTTGAAGTTCTCGCGGATGTCCCGGACGTGCGAACGCACCAGGGCCAGGGACGGCGCCCCGGCGGGGAGCCCGTGGGCGAGTTCCTCCACCGCCTCGGTCAGGTGCGCCACGGCCAGCTCGAGAGCGGCGAGCCGCTTGCCCAGCTCAGCGTCGTCCATCCTCCGATCCTACGGGGGCCCCATGGGCCGCCGCCGGTCCGGCCACGCCGGCCTCGTCCCGGGGGAGGAACCCCGTCCACCCCGTCAGGGCCCGACCACCCCACCACGGCAGGAATCCCCTCAAGTCCTGGGCCGGTGGTGCCGATACGACACGGGGGAGTCCGTGCACCGAGGCCGACGGCGGCCCGGGCGACACCGGGCGGCCGCGTCCCGGCGCCGTGACCACGACGAGTGGTCCTGGGGCTGGTGTGGCTAATGGCATTGGAGGACGGTGCCGATGTCCTCGTCATGAGGCGACCTCGGCGCCCTGACCTGCCCGGAGACGAGACCCCCGGAGGTGAGGTGACCCCACCCGGCTCGGACGATTCCGCCGAGGCGGGCTTCTCCGACGACTGGGTGTCGGCACCGCGGCAGCGGACGTCGGGCCCGGGCCGGCCGGACAACGCACCGAGCGGCCCGGTGATGTCGTCGGGCGAGCCCGCGCCCGCCGTGGCGGCGGCCCCCGGACCCGCCGCCCCTCCCGGCCCGGCGATGATGGCCCCCCCGCCCCCGCCACCGGCCGGCGCCCCTCTCCCGCCTCCGCCCGTGGGGGCGCAGGCCGGGACGCTCCCGCCCCCGCCCCCCCCGCCGAGCTTCATGGCGCCGCCCCCGCCCCCCCCGCCGTCACCGCCCCGGGCTTCGGCGGCCGGGCCGTCTCGCGCTACGACGGACGCCTGGGTGGTGGCGCCACCGGTCCCGTCCCGTCCGGTCCCACCTCCGCCCCCCGCCGGCGGTATCGGGTCGGTCTTTCCTTCCGCTCCTCCCCACGTTGCTCCCGGCCCCACCGATGACGGACCGGGGTCGACGGAGCAGGTGACGGAGCCGCCCGAGGGCGCTCTCGTCACCGAGGAGGACGGGCCCTCGGAGCGCCCCGTCGCCCACCTCGGCGAGGCGCCCCTCCCCACGCCCGGCGTCGAGGTCGTCCCGACCGAGGACGTCGCCGGTGACCCGCCTGCCGTCGTCGAGACGCCTGGGGCGGCCGAGTCGACCGTGGAGGTCGAATCCGTCGTCGTGGGGCCCACCGTGGCCGAGTCCACTCCGACCGAGGATCGGGTGGCGGAGCCGGCCGAGGTGGCACCTCCGCTCCTGGGCGAACCCGCCGTGGAGGGTTGCCCCACCGAGGTCGCCGAGGTGGCCGAGGTCGCCGAGGCGGAAGGGGCCGTCGGGGAGGAGACGTCGAGTGCCGACCGACGGCGTGCGCCCTGGCGTCGAGCCGGGCGCGCCCGTGACACGTCGGCCGACGATGACGGCGGTCGTCGCCCGGCCGAGTCGGCGGTCAGCGCGCCGATGGCGGTCCCGGGCGACGTGCCGACCGCCGACGTCGAGGGGCCGTCCCCGGACCTGGGTGACGGTGCGCGGCGCGCCGAGGTGCCGACGCCGTTCTGGCGCCGTCCGGTGCGCCTGGGCCGGGCCAAGGCCGGATCCGACACCCCCGATGAGACCGCCGAGGCCGCGGCGCTCGACGGCTCGGGGCCGGACGATGCCGCCCCTCCGGCCGACGAGGACGCCCCTCTGTCCGGTCACGCCGCATCCGAGCCCGTCCCCGGCTCGGGGGAACGACGTTCGTTGCGCCGCCGCCCCCGGCGCGCCGAGCGGGAGCCCACGGACGAGGCGTCCGAGTCCGCCGGGGCGCAGCCCGCCACGGAGCACGACCTCGACGGCGAGGCGCCCCCGGTCGAGATCTCCTCGGGGGCCGAGATCGAAGCCGCCCCGGGCGCTCCGGTGCCGACCCCGTTCTGGCGCCGCCCCGTGCGGCTGGGCCGGGCCCAGGCCGGGCCCGAGACCCTGCCTCCCTCGCAGATGCCCCTCGAGCCGCCTCAGGCCGTCCTCCCCGACGCCGCCCACGCTCCGACCCCGACCGAGCCGTCCGACCTCGACAGCGAGACGGCCGCGTCCGCGGTCTCCCCCGGGGCCGCCGTCTCAACCAGGGCCGAGGTCTCCTCCGGGTCCGAGATCTCCTCGGGGGCCGAGATCGAAGCCGCCCCGGCCGCTCTGGTGCCGACCCCGTTCTGGCGCCGCCCCGTGCGGCTGGGCCGGGCCAAGACCGGACCCGGGACCCTGCCCCCCTCGCAGGCCCCCGTGGAGGGCTCCGTCGAGGGCTCCGTGGAGGGCTCAGTGCCCGAGCCCGCCGACGCCGGCCGTGCCGACCTCGGGCCCGTGCTCGACGAGGCGCTCGCGGGCGAGACATCGCTGCGGGCGCCTGGGGGTTCGGTCTCGTTCCCCCAGGACGAACCGACCTCCTCCACCGGGACCGGGAAGCCGGCACCCCAGCCCGAGGAGGCCGCCGCCGGGACGAGCGACGCCGACGGGCGACGCCCGTTCCGGCGCCGTGGCCGGCGCCGCGAACCGGTGGCCCTCGACGAGGCCGCCGCCCCCGCCGCCCCCGCCGCCCCCGCACCTGGTTCGGAGGCCCTGGCCGGCTCCGAGGGTGACGCCGTGGCCGCCGACGCCCCCGGGCACACCCCGTTCTGGCGCCGTCCCGTGCGTCTGGGTCGGGCCAAGGACGCCGGACCCCAGGGCCTGCCGCTCTCGCAGCTGCCCCCGGGCATGCCGGCGAGCGAGCCGGCCGAGCCCGTTTCCTCCTCGCAGTCCGACCGTGACGAGACGCTGGCCGAGCAGTGGGCGGTGGCGGCGACGCTCTCGGTCCCACCCCTCCCGTCGTCGCCGCGCCCGGGCCCGGTGCCGGTCGAGGATGCCACGCCGTCCTCGGCGACGAGCAACGTCGTCCCCACCTCGGACGACCTCGTGTCGACCCCGCTCGTGAAGAAGCGGGCGCCGCTGTGGCGACGACCGGCCCGGGTGCGCCGGCCCCGCCCTGCGCCTGCCTCGATCCCGACCGTCCCCGCCCCGGGCCCCGAACCCGAGCTGCAGGAGGTCGCCGCGGCGTCGTCCCCGACCGGAGCCGAGGCACCCGTCGCCTCGAGCGGCCCGGTCGAGACCGAGGGCGTCCCCCGCCGCCGGCGGCGGGCGTCGACCGGCGGTGGCCGACCACGGCAGGGCAGCCGGGGGCCCGCCCCGGCCCGGCCGGCATCGGGCGCCTCGGGGCGGTCCCGGGCCACCGGTGCGGCGCTCGTGCTCGTGGCCCTGGTCGGACTGGGCGGCTCCGTCCTCGTCGGGCAGCGCTGGGACCGCACCGTCGGGCACGAGGCGCGACAGGCCTTCGCCGCCCGGGCCGCCGCCGTGGCGAGCTCGCTCAGCGCCTCCCTCCAGCGCGACACCGACCTGGCCACGAGCGCCGCCGCCGTCGTGGGCCAGGACGCCCAGCTCTCCAACGCCGGGCTGGCCCAGTGGTTCGGGGCCCTGACCCGGCATCCCGTGCCCGGGGCGCTGGGCGTGGCCGAGGTCGAGCCGGTTGCGGCATCCTCGCTCTTCGGCTTCCGGGTCGGCCTGGCGCAGGACCCGACCAGCGCCCTCGACGCCGACAGCCCGTTCACCGTCCTGCCCCCGCAGGGGCAGGCCGATCTGTGCCTCGTCCGGCTGCTCGCACTCACGCCCGCCGTCCAGAGCGCGGCGGACGCCGCCCTGCCGCCCGGCCTCGACTGGTGCGCGACCTCGTGGGCCGGCGTCCTGACCCAGGCGCGGGACTCGGGCCAGGCCACCGTGGCCCCGGCGCTGGCCGGTGACGAGGCCGCCATCCTCGGTTTCGCCCACCCCGGCACCACCCTGGGGGCGGCCCAGACCCAGACGCTGCGGGCCATCGACGCCGCCCTGGACCAGGCCATGGTGATCATGGTCCCCGTGTACGGCGGGGCCGCCCCCGCCACCGTGGCCGGCCGCCAGGCCGCCTTCACGGGGTGGGTGGCCACGTTCTTCGACGCCGCACCGGTCCTGGCCCAGGCGGCGGGGGCCCAGCCCGGCCTGGTGCTGACCCTGGCGCACCAGAGCGGAGCGGGGCAGCTCACCATCGCCTCGCACGCCACGACGGCCCTGCGCGCCGGTGCCGCCGACACCGTGCGGAGCGTCGTGGACGGGAGCTGGACGGTGACGGTCAGCGGCCTGCCGTCGACCGGCTGGGCCTCGGCGCCGGTCCAGGGAGGCCTGGCCGGTGGGGCCGTGGC
>DATJOV010000090.1:0-8228 GCA_035506735.1 Acidimicrobiales bacterium
CGGCCAGCTCCTCGGCCGTGGCGGGCTGTCCCCGCTCGGTGAGCGAGAGCAGGGCCCGCATGCCGTAGTCGACCTTGGCCGGGATGTGCACGCCGGGGATTCTGCCCGCCCCGGGCAGGGGGCGCCCATCGGGGCCGCCGGGGCGGGGGACGACGGCGCTCCCCGGGCCGCGGGCCGCGGCCGTCCCGGCCCTGGTCAGGAGGGCCGGGCCCCGGGCGGGAGCGGAGCCGGGCACCAGGCGCTGGACACCGCCCCCGATCTCCTAGTATTTTTAGCGTTTCTGTAGGATTAGTCTTGATTGGGCCCCGGGGACGAACCCGGGCCGGTCGGGGGGCGGAAGGAGTGTCGGTGGTCCACCACAGCGAGGACGGGGACAGGGTCCGGGGCTCGTCCCGGCCGGGCGGCCGGGGCCTGTGGCTCCCCCTGGTGGCGGTCGGGGCCGCCGCCGTGCTGGCGGCGGCGTGCAGCTCCACCCCCACGGCGGCCAAGCTCAAGCCCAAGGACACCACCACCACGAGCACCACGGCCCCGGCCCCCACCACCACCACCACGGCGGCGGCCAGCCCCTCCACCACGGCGGCCAAGTCCAGCGCCGCCCCGGCCACCACCACCACGGTCAAGGCCGCGGCCCACAGCACCACCGCCGCCACGAGCTGCTCCACCTCGGGCGGGACCCTGAGCGCCACGTGCGACACCCAGTCCACCTCGGCCACCCTGACCGGGGCCGGGGCCAACTCCATCCAGCCCTTCTTCTCGCGCGTCTTCTACTACTTCAACCAGGCCGACCACGGCGTGAACGTCAACTACTCCCCGGCCGGCTCGAGCGTGGGCGTGACCGACATCGAGCAGGACACGGTGGCCTTCGGCGACTCCGAGATCCCCATCAAGACACCGGCCTCGGGCACGGGGGGGAACATCCTCCAGGTCCCGGTGGACCTGGGCGGGGTGGCCCTCAGCTACAACGTGCCCGGCCTGAGCGGGGGCCTCAAGCTCAACGGCCCCGTCCTGGCCGGGATCTTCCTGGGCAAGATCACCAAGTGGGACGACGCCCAGATCGCCGCCCTCAACCCCGGGGTCAACCTGCCGGGGAGCACCATCTATCCCGTGCACCGGGCCGACTCCTCGGGCCCGGGCTACGACCTCGACCAGTACCTCATCGACACGGCCGGCTCCACCTGGACGGGGTCGGCCGCCGGGACCACGGCCTCGACCAAGTGGCCCATCACCAACGTGGGCGTGGGCCAGCAGCTCAACACCGGCGTGGCCACCTACATCCAGCAGACCCAGGGCTCCATCGGGTACGTCGAGTACGCCTACTCGGTCCAGGCCGGCTTCACCAACGCCGCCCTGCTCAACACGGCCGGGGACTACGTCACCCCCTCGCAGACGAGCATCGCCGCGGCCGGGGCCGAGGCCTCGGGGCTGAGCGCCACGAACTTCAACATCGTGAACGGGGCCGGGGCCGGCACCTACCCCCTGGCCAACTTCAGCTGGACGCTCCTCTACCAGAAGCAGGCCAACGCCGCCCAGGGCGTGGTGCTGGGCAAGCTCGTCGATTGGGTCACCACCACGGGGCAGAACCAGGCCAAGGCGCTCGGCTACTCGCCCCTCCCCGCCAACGTGGTGGCCCTGGCCCACAGCACCCTGCTCCAGCTCGAGAACAGCGCCGGCAAGCCTCTGTTCTCGAGTTGAGCCCTGTGCTCGAGTTGCGCCCTGTTCTCGAGTCGAGCGGGGACGGGGCCGGCACGGCCGAGGTGGCAGGGCCGGGGGCGGGCGGGCGACGCCCGTGACCACCCTCCTGGAGGAGGTCCCGCCCCCCCTGGCGCCGGTGCCGGGGGTGGCCGAGGCCCTGGGCCGGCGCCGGCGGCGCCCCGGGGGGCGGCTCTACGCCGCCCTGCGCTGGGGCGGGGCCCTCGTCTTCGGGGCGGTGGTGGTGGCCCTGGTGGCCACCCTCGTGTCGGGCTCCAGCCAGGCCTTCGGCCACTTCGGGCTGTCGCTCCTGTGGTCGGACCACTACAGCCCGGCCAAGGACCAGTACCCCACCGGGGTGTTCATCGTCGGCACCCTCATCACCACCGCCGTGGCCCTGGTGCTGGCCGTGGTCGTGGGCGTGGCCACGGCGGCCTTCCTGTCCGAGCTCGCCCCCCGGGTGGTGGCCGCTCCCCTGTCGGTGGCGGTCGACCTCATCGCGGCGGTGCCCAGCATCGTGGTGGGCCTGTGGGGCCTGCTGGTGCTGACCCCGGCCTTCTCCCACCACGTCGAGCCCTTCCTGAAGACGATCCCCGTGCTGGAGTGGTTCTTCCACGGGGCGGCCCTGGGCCCGAGCATGCTCCTGGCCGGGGTGGTGCTGGCCGTCATGATCGTGCCAACGGTGGTGGCCCTGTCGCGCTCGGCCATGACGGCGGTGGCCGTGGCCGACCGCGAGGCGGCGCGCGCCCTGGGGGCGACGCGCTGGCAGGTGGTGCGCACGGCCGTGATCCCCGGGGCCCGCACCGGCATCGAGGCCTCCCTCACCCTGGCCATGGGACGGGCCATGGGCGAGACCATCGCCGTGGCCATGGTCATCGGCAACAGCTACACCGTCCCCCACTCCCTCCTGGCCCCGGGGGCCACCCTGGGCTCGGCCATCATCAACAACTTCGGCGAGGCCGCCCCCGGCCTCGACCGCAGCTCGGTGGTGGCCCTGGTGCTGGTGCTGGTGCTCATCACCGCCCTGGTCAACGTGGGGGGCCAACTCCTCCTGCGGGCCCGGACCCGGAGCGCCCGGCGATGACCGTCACCGCCCCGCCCGCCCCCGGGGCCGAGGAGTTCACCGAGCCCATCGGGGTGCGCCGGCGCCTGGTGCGCCAGCGGGCCCGGCGCTCCCTGGTGCGCCGGCGCCTGGTGAGCCGGGGGGCGGTGGTGGTGTGCGCCCTGGCCCTGGCCGCCTCCCTGGCCCCCCTGGTGGGGCTGGTGGCCTACACCGTGGGGCGGGGCTGGCACGTGCTGTCGGGGGCGTTCCTCACCCACGAGCCCACCCCGCCCGGGGTGCCGGGCGGGGGCATCGCCAACGCCATCGTGGGGTCGGTGGTGCTGGTGGCCCTGGGGGCGGCCATGGCCGTGCCCGTGGGGGTGGCCGCCGCCCTGTTCCTCCTGGAGCGCCGGGGCCGCATCGCCGGGGCCCTGCGCTTCGGGGCCGACGTCCTCACCGGGGTCCCGTCCATCGCCATCGGCATCGTGGCCTACGGGCTCCTCATCGCCCCCGGGGGCCTCCTGTCCCTGGGCCACTACTCGGGGCTGTCGGGGAGCGTGGCCCTGGCCGTGCTCATGCTCCCCATCGTGGTGCGGGCGAGCGAGTCGGCCATGGCGGCCGTGCCGTCCGAGCTGCGGGAGGCGGGCCTGGCCCTGGGGGTGCGCCGCTCCCGGGTCATGCGCTCGGTCGTGCTGCGCAGCGCCCTGCCCGGCCTCGTGACCGGCAACCTCCTGGCCGTGGCCCGGGCCGTGGGCGAGACCGCCCCCCTGCTCTTCACCGCCATCGGGAGCCAGCTCTTCGCCCTCAACCCCCTCCAGCCCGTGGCGGCCATGCCGCTCGTCATCTACAACGACGGCACCCAGCCCTTCCCCGCCGCCCAGCAGATCGCCTGGGGGACGGCCCTCGTGCTCCTGGCCCTGGTGCTCGTCCTCTCGGTGGCGGCCCGGGCCGTGGCCGCCTTCCTCAACCGCCGGGCCCGGTGAGGGCCCCGGGCCCCGCCGGGGGCCGCCCCCGTAGGATCACGCCAGCGCTGGGAGACCGGAGATGACCATCGACATCGACCACGACCGCGACATCGACCACGACCGCACCGACGCCGCCGCGGGCACGGACAGGGCGGAGGCCCCCGGGGCGCCGTCGGCGGGCGGGGCGGCCGTGGCCCTGCGCAACGTGAGCGTCACCTTCGGGCGCCACCAGGTGGTGCGCGACGTCACCCTGGACCTGGCCCCCAAGCAGGTGACGGCCCTGGTGGGGCCGTCGGGGTGCGGCAAGACCACCATCCTGCGCACCATCAACCGCCTCCACGACGACACCGGGGGCAAGGTGAGCGGGCAGGTGGTGGTGGGCGACCTCGACGTCTACGCCCGCGACACCCGCCCCGAGCTGGTGCGCAGCCGGGTGGGGATGGTCTTCCAGCGCCCCAACCCGTTCCCCACCATGAGCATCTACGACAACGTGGTGGCGGGGCTGCGCCTCAACGGGGTGCGCACCAAGAAGGTCCTGCGGGAGGCGGCCGAGGCCGCCCTGCACCACGCCGCCCTGTGGGACCTGGTGAAGGACCGCCTCCACGCCCCCGCCCTGCGGCTCTCGGGAGGCCAGCAGCAGCGCCTGTGCATCGCCCGGGCCCTGGCGGTGGAGCCCGAGGTCCTCCTCATGGACGAGCCCTGCTCGGCCCTCGACCCCATCGCCACGGCCAAGATCGAGGAGCTCATCACCCACCTGGCCTCGGAGGTGACCATCGGGCTCGTGACCCACAACATGTTCCAGGCCACCCGGGTCTCCCACGTCACCGCCGTCTTCCTCCTGGGCGAGGACCGGGCCACGGGGGAGCTGGTCGAGGTGGGCCCCACCACCGAGATCTTCGAGCACCCCGCCGACCCCCGCACGGCCGCCTACGTCTCGGGCCAGGTCGGGTGACACACCCCCTCTGAGCTGGGAGGACGCCATCCACGCGGCGGGGTTCGGAATCACCTAGGTTACGGCCATGACCCCGAGTCTCAGGCTTATCGAGCGCTACCGGCGAGGCGAGATCGAACCTGAAGAGCTGTCGGAGGGCCTCACCGCCCTGAGCTGGTCACCCGAGCAGGTGGCGGCCCTGCTGCGCAACCTGGCCCGGACCCAGCGCCAGGTGTCGGCCTCCCGCTCCTCCTGAGTCGCCGCCCCGACGGGACCCGGGCTCAGGGGGCGACGGCCAGGCCCACCACCACGGGGGCCGTGGCCGGCGTGACCCCGCCGTCGGCCAGCACGGCCGGCACCGACCCCAGGTAGGGGGCGTCGCCGAAGGTGAAGATCCCCCCGTCCGCCCCCACCAGCCAGTAGCCCTTGGCGTCGGGGGTGGCCACGATGGCCACCACGGGGGCCGAGGGGACGGCCCCGATGGTGATGGTGGAGCCCACGAAGAGCCCGTCACCGAAGCGGGTCACCGTGCCGTCGGCCAGCGCCACCAGGTAGCCCTGGCCGTCGGCGCTGCTCACGATGCCCACGGCGGCGGCGTCGGGGGCGGTGCCCAGGGCGCTGGACTCGTTGCCCAGGTAGGGGGCGTCGCCGAAGGCGAACACCCCGCCGTCGGCCCCGAGGAGCCAGTAGCCCTTGCCGTCGGGGGTGGCGGCCATGGCCACGATGGGCGAGGCGGGCTTGGCCTCGAGGGCCGGGAGCGAGCCGTAGAAGGCGGCGTCGCCGTAGGTGAAGACCCCGCCGTCCGCCGCCACCAGCCAGTAGCCCTTGCCGTCGGGGGTGGGGACGATGCCCACCACCGGGGCCTCGAGCCTGGTGCCGGCCGGCACCGCCCCGTAGAAGGCGGCGTCGCCGTAGGTGAAGACCCCCCCGTCCGCCCCCACCAGCCAGTACCCCTTGCCGTCGTGGGTGGCGGCCACCCCCACCACGGGCTTGGCCAGCCGCACCCCGGAGGCGGCCGGCGATCCCTGGGCGGCGGTGGACCCGAAGGCGAAGACCCCGCCGGCGGCGGTGGCCTCGAGGTAGCCGGTGGGGGTCGGGGCCGACGCCCCGGCCGGGCCGACCCCGACGGCCAGGCCGGCGCCCACGCCGGCCAGGAGCCCGGCTGCCGCCACCAGGCGCCGCACCCCGGCCCGGCCCGGGCGGCGCCCGGGACGGGACACCTCGGCATTCGGAGCGGACTGGACCACGACGGACGGCTCGGACACCACGGCTCCCCTCGGACGGGGCCGTCGCTTCGACCCCCGAATCACCAGTAAACCTAGCGCATTTATAGGTTTAACTGGCTCGAGCGTCAAGCCCGGGCCGGGGCCGGGCCTACTCGGTGGTGCGGAGGCGGAAGAAGTGCGACGCCAGGGGGGCGGCCACGGCCAGGATGGCCACCGACCACAGCAGGGAGGCCACCACGGGGTGCTGCATGGGCCAGGCGTGGATGGCGCCCGAGGGGTTGGGGTTCCCGAAGAGGTGGCGGGCCCCGGCCGTGACGGCGCTCACCGGGTTCCAGTTGGCCACGGCCTGGAGCCAGCCCGGCATGTGCTGGGTGGGCACCATGGCGTTGGACACGAAGGCCAGGGGGAACAGGACGATGAAGCCGAACGAGGCGGCCGACTCCGGGCTCTTGCTGTTGAGGCCCACGCAGGCGGCGATCCACGACAGGGCGTAGGCGAAGAGGAGCACCAGGGCGAAGCCGCCCACCACCGACACCACGCCGGCCCCGGTCCTCCACCCCACGGCCAGGCCGGTCAGGGCGACGATGAGTGCGCACAGGGCCGAGGTCATGAGGTCGGCCAGGGACCGCCCCACCAGGACCGAGGCCCGCCACATGGGCAGGGCCCGGAAGCGGTCGATCATGCCCTCGTGCAGGTCGGTGCTGAGCCCCACGGCCGTCCCCATGGTGGAGGTGACGAGGTTCAGGGCCAGCAGCCCGGCCAGGACGAAGTCCTTGTAGGTGCCGTGGGGGATGGGGATGCCCCCGCCGAAGATGTAGATGAACAGCACCGTGAAGAGCACGGGCTGGATGGTCACGTCCGAGAGCTGCATGGGCTCACGGGAGATGTGCACCAGGTTGCGCCGGGTCATGGACCAGATGTTGGCGACCCGGCTCCGCACCGCCCCCGAGCGGGGGGCGGGGCGCGTGGCGGGGCGGCGGTCGAGGACGACGGTGGTCATGGCCGGGCTCCTTCGAGTTCGTGCCGGCGGTCGGCGCCAGGTTCCTCCTCGCCCGTGGCCTCCTCCTCGTCGGGGAGGTGGCCGCCGGTGAGGGAGAAGAAGACGTCGTCGAGGGAGGGCTGGCGCACCTCGACGTTGTCGACCATGACGCCGGCGGTGTCCAGGGCCCGCACCACGGTGGTGGCCAGGCCCGGTGCGTTGTCCACCCCGGCGCTCAGCTGGCGGCCGTCCTCGCTCACCTGCACCCGGCCGCGCACCAGGGCCTCGATGGCGCCCACGGCGGCGGGGTCGGCGCACGTCAGGGTGACGGCGAGGTGGGCGCTGCGGCTGGCCTCCTTCAGCTCCCGGGGCGTCCCGTCGGCGATGACCCGGCCGTGGTCCACCACCACGATGCGGTCGGCCAGGGCGTCGGCCTCCTCCAGGTACTGGGTGGTGAGCAGGACGGTGACGCCCTCGGCCAGCAGCTCCCGGATGGCGTCCCACACCCGCTGGCGGCTGGTGGGATCGAGGCCGGTGGTGGGCTCGTCCAGGAACAGCACGGGCGGGCGGGTCATCATGCTGGCGGCCAGGTCGAGGCGCCGGCGCATGCCGCCCGAGTAGCCCTTCACCACCCGGTCGGCGGCGTCGGTCAGCTCGAACTGGGCCAGGAGCTCGGCCGCACGCTCACGGGGGGTGGGGCGGGGCATGTCGCTCAGCTCCCCCACCAGGACCAGGTTCTGGCGCCCGGGGAGGAGGGGGTCGAGGGTGGCGTCCTGGGCGGCCACGCCGATGTGGCGCCGCACCTCGCCTGGATGGCGCACCACGTCGATCCCGGCCACCGTGGCCGAGCCGGCGTCGGGCCGGGCCAGGGTGGTGAGGATCCGCACCGCCGTGGTCTTCCCCGCCCCGTTGGGGCCGAGGAGGCCGAGGATGGTCCCGGCCGGGACGTCGAAGTCGACGCCCCCCAGGGCCTCGGTCCGGCCATAGCGCTTGACCAGGCCGTGCGCTTCGATCATCAGGTCTTGGGCCACGGCACCGTCCTAACCGGTCGGCTGGTAGACTACTTACTAGTCGTATGGTAAGCATCCTACTTACCGGTTGTCAAGTAGGTTCGGCCGGACCGGGGAGGGCGTCGTGCGGGGCGAGACGGGCAAGCTGTCGGTGGGCGCGGGGGTCGGTGATCCGGTGAGCGGGACGGCGACGGGCGTGGACGAGGACCCCGAGGGCCGGGCCCCCTCCTCCCCCGCCGAGGCGGCCGCCTCCGACCCCACCTCGACCCGGGAGCGCATCCTCGACGTGGCCCTCGACCTGTTCATCGAGAAGGGCTACGACGGGACCTCGCTCCGCGAGATCGCCGAGCGACTCGGTTTCACCAAGGCGGCCCTCTACTACTACT
>DATJOV010000091.1:0-2002 GCA_035506735.1 Acidimicrobiales bacterium
CCGTGCACAGCACGAGGGGCATGACCACGACGTAGGGGTTCCAGGGGCTGGCCAGGATGCCCAGTGGCTCCTGCACCGTGGCGAAGGTGGAGCCGGTCGAGGTGAGGGCCATCCCGAGCAGGCCCAGACAGGCCGCCGCCCACCACGAGGCCGCGGTCCCGGTCTGCCGGCGCACCACCCACCACACCCCCAGGGCGCACGCCCCGTTGATCACCACGGTGCCCACGACCTCGGACCGGCCCCCGGCGCCGAGGATCCAGGAGGGGATGGCCAGGAGGTAGAAGTAGGCGGGCCCGGGGTGGTGCCAGCCGAAGCGGTCGTAGGCGCCCAGGGTCTGGTGAAAGTGGGCGGCGTTGCGCACGGCCAGGTCCACCATGGCCAGGTCGCCCGAGAGATCGACGGGACCGGACCAGGCCAGCACGCGCACCAGGAGCACGAAGTAGGGGAGCGTCACGGCCACCGCCGCCGCGACGGCAGGCCACGGTACCGGCCGGCGTCCGCCCGCCGCCGCCACGGCGCGCCGGGCCGAGGCCGCCGCGGTCCGCACTCCCGGCCCCCCGGCCATGCCTCTCCCTTCAGCCCCGGCCCAATGCTGGCACAGGGCCCACCCAGCTCCGGGGCTGCGCCGGCGGGGCGAGGGTGGGATCGGGGTCAGGGGGTCCGGCTGATGAGGACGTCGGTGCCCTCGAAGCTCCCCACCGCAGCGGGGGGCGGGCGGCCCGGACCGGCCGGGGCCAGGACGATGCTCGTCGGAGGCCGTCCCCGGGCCAGGTACCCGGGGCCGAACACCGGCAGCCAGAAGGCGTTGACCCTGGGGTGGTAGCCGTGCAGCTCGAGCACGGCCACGAGGCCGATGAAGACCTGCTCGCGCCGGACCCCTCCGCCCGTGCAGTTGACGTAGACCGGAGCGCGGCCGGGGCGCAGACGGCCGGCCACGTCGTGCCACGCCGCCACCACACCCGGATCGCTGGCGTGGCCCGGCGCCGGCAACGTGGCCATCCGCACCGAGCACGCCGCCGTGAGACCCAGCACGAGCACGACCAGCGCCGCCGTGACGCCCCGCCGGCGGCGCTCGCCCCGCAGGCGGTGGGCTCCCTGCGGGGCGGGGGAGCCGAGGGCCACGCCCAGGCCGACGAGCGAGGACAGTGGCGCCGCCACCTCCCACAGGACGAGGTAGGCGAAGACGGTGCCCACCACGCGCGTGGCGGACGCCACACCCACCACCAACCCGGCCAGGCCGGCCGCCCCCAGGGCCACGGCGAAGGGGCTGCGGCGCCGGATCCCGACCACGACGGCGGCGACGCCCACGCCCAGGGTGGCCACGAGGACGATCCCGGCCCCGGCCGGCGCCCGCCCGAGGACGAAGGGGAGGGCCCTCTGCCCCCGCACCAGGGCGCCGTCGACGGCCAGCACCGACCACAGGCCGGTGCGCAGGGCTTGGGTGGGATGACGGGCGGTGAAGAAGCGCGCCAGCAAGGTGAGATTCCCGGGGGATCCGGTCACCTCCTGGACCAGGGGCGGCAGCCACAGCACCACCAGGAGCGCCACGCCGAGCACGGCGCCCACGACGGTGGCGGTGGGGGCGGGACCGGTCGCGGCGCCCGGCGACCGGCGGCGGCGCAGCGCCCGGGCGGCGGCGATCGCCCCCGAGACGGCCACGAGTACGACCACCAGGGGCGCGGTGGAGACGTCGCTCTGCACCACCACGGAGCCGACCAGGAGGGCCCCCACCAGCGACAGGGTCGACCCGGTCGCCCCCGCCGCGCACAGGACCGTGCACAGCACCAGGGGGAGGATCACCACGTAGGGATTCCAGGGACTGACCAGCGCCCCCAGGGGCTGCTCGAGGAACTCGAGGCCGGGGCCAGTCGTGGCCAGGGCCAACCCCAGCAGGCCGAGGCAGGCCGCCGCCCACAGGGCGCACCGGGGGCCGGCCCGGCGCCGGACGGCCCACAGCACGAGCAGGGCACACGCCGCGTTGACCAGGCCGGCCCCGACGAAC
>DATJOV010000092.1:0-2619 GCA_035506735.1 Acidimicrobiales bacterium
GTTGGTACAACACGCGCCGGCTGCACAGCACCCTCGGCTACCGCAGCCCCGCCGAATACGAAGCCCTCATCCGCCACACCGCCCGCCGTCAGGCGGCATGATCAACACAAGCAACCTGTCCGTCGAACTGGATCAAGCCCAAGGCCAGGGGGTCGAGCTCGCGGGGGCCGTCCCCGCACCCGACGTTGTCGTACAGGGTGAGGGCGCTGCGCTGGCCCGCCCCGGCCACCTCGTCGTAGGCGCGGACGAGCTTGGCGGCGACCGTGCCGTAGCGGCCCGTCCAGTCCCCGTTGACCTCGTTGCCGATCTCCCACACGTCCACCAGCCCGTCGAAGGCGGCCAGGTAGGACGCCACGCGCCGTGCGTAGGCGGCCACCCCGATCTTCCGGGACTCCGAGGAGTCGAGCAGCTCGCCCATGAGGTAGCTCACGGGGTGCAGGGCGTGCACGGCCGGGGCGTAGTACGACGCCGGCTCGTGCACGTCGAAGGTGATCCGGGTGGTGGGCATGGACGGCAGGGCCTCGGTGCTGGCCACGATGCCGCCCAGGTCGGCCACGTCGTCGACGGTCACCCCGTAGTGGGGGGTGGGGAGGGGGCGCAGGGCCGGGGCGGCCGAGGTCGGCGCGACGGCATGGCGGGGGTGACCGGACGTGGGGTGCGGTGCCGCCAGGGCCGGGGTGGCGCCCAGGGTCCCGAGGGCGAGCACCAGGCCGGTGGCGAGCAGGGGGACCAGGGCACCGGCGCCGGCGGCGGTGCGCCCGGTCCTGGTCACGACAGGACCCTGCGCCGGAAGTTGCGCAGACCGATGCGCAGGAACAGGGCGCAGAACCCCACCAGGACGGGATAGATGATGTAGAGGTGCATGTGCGACGCGCTCGTGAAGGCGGCTCGCATGCCCTCGTTCACGTAGATGAGGGGGTTCACGAGCACCACCGTCTGCATCCAGTGCCAGCCCCCGAGCTTGACCGGGGCCAGCCTGGTCCACTGGTAGTAGGTGCCGCCCAGGAACGTGATGGGGAGCACCACGAACCCGAACATGAGCCCGATGTTGCGGGGCTCGAAGGACGTGCCGAGCACGAGGCCCAGCGAGGTCATGGCCACGCACGACAGGGGGACGATGGTGAGGATGACCCACCAGTGGAGGTCGATGTGGGCCCGGACCCCGTCGGCGTGCACCACCGAGGCGATGGGCAGGACGATCACGGCCGAGATGAGCCCCTGGACCGCCCCCGAGAGGACCTTGGACACCGCCACCAGCCAGATGGGGCACGGGGCCTGGACGCGGTCCTCGATCTCGCGGGTGAAGCCGAATTCCTGGGCCATCTGCAGGGCCACCGACTGCACCCCCTGGAACATGATGGAGATGCCGACCACGCCGGGCACGAGCACGGTGGCGAACCCCGACGCCGCCGCCGTCCCCCGTCCGCCCCCCACCCCCTGGCCGATCTTCGGGAACACGAAGAGGAAGACGAAGCACAGCAGGAAGGGCTGGACCAGGGTGCGGATGGCGAACTCCCAGAAGTTCTTCCGCAGCACCACCAGGTCCCGGAGCATGAGGGCCTTGAGCGACACCCAGCTGGATGCCAGCGCCGACCTGGTGGGGTGGGCCTCGATGTGGGGGGTCGGTGCCGGGACTCGCAGGGTCGTCATCAGTCGCGCAGGTCCTTGCCGGTGAGGTTGATGAACACGGTTTCCAGGGTCGGCTCGGCCACCGAGAGGTCGATCACGTCGAGCCCGGCGCCCTCCACCGCCTCCACGATACGGGGGACGAGGCGATCCGCCACCTTGACGTGGAGCTCGGCGCCGTTGGTCACGGGGCGGACCCGGGTCACGCCGTCGACGCCGTGCTCGAGGACGGCCGCCAGCGCCGCCCCGTCGCCCGAGGTCTTGACCGTCACGATGGTGTCGGCCCCCACGGCCCGCTTGAGCTGGGCCGGGGTGTCGAGGGCGAGGATGCGCCCGTGGTCCATGATGGCCACCCGCCGGCAGAGCTGGTCGGCCTCCTCCATGTAGTGGGTGGTCAGGAGGATGGTCTGGCCCTCGGCGTTGAGCTCGCGCAGGACCTCCCACAGGGCCAGCCGGCTCTGGGGGTCGAGGCCGGCGGTGGGCTCGTCGAGGAAGAGCACGGCGGGCCGGTGGAAGATGGCGCGGGCCACCATGAGCCGTTGGGCCATGCCCCCGGAGAGGGCGTAGACGGAGGCGTCGGCCCAGCGCGACAGCTGGAACTGCTCGAGGAGCCGGTCGGCCTCCCGCCTCGACTCGCGGGCGCCCATGCCGAAGAGCCGCCCGTGGAAGTACAGGTTCTCCCGGACCGAGAGCTGGCGGTCGAGGGTGTTCTCCTGGCTCACGATGCCCAGGATCTGCTTGGCCAGCGTGGGGTGGGCCACGACGTCGACCCCTCCCACCCAGGCCCTTCCCGAGGTCGGCACCACCCTCGTGGTGAGCATGCCCGCCGTGGTCGTCTTGCCGGCGCCATTGGGCCCGAGGAGGCCGAAGATCTCGCCCGTCGGCACCGTCAGGTCGAGCTCGTCGACGGCGCGGAAGTCGGTGCCCGGGTACACCTTGGTGAGGTGCTCGGTGCGGATGACGTCGTCGTCGGTGTGGGCCGGGGCGCTCACG
>DATJOV010000093.1:0-4596 GCA_035506735.1 Acidimicrobiales bacterium
TCCCGGGTTCCCCTACCCCCTCCCCATCGCCGTGGTGGAGCTGGAGGAGGGCACCCGCCTGGTGGCCGACCTGGTGGGGGTGGACCCGGCCGAGGTGCGCATCGGCATGGCGGTGACGGCCGAGCTCGTGCCCGTGGACGACGAGCTGACCCTCCCCGTCTTCCGCCCCGCCGACGCCGGCGCCGGGAGGACCTGATGGACTTCGGCTTCACCGAGGAGCAGCAGGCGGTGTCGGAGGCGGCCGCCGCCATCTTCGCCGGACGGGCCACCCCCGAGCGCGTGGCCGAGGTGGAGCGCACCGAGGACCGGGTGGACGAGGCCCTGTGGGCCGAGCTGGCCCGGGCCAACCTCCTGGGTGTGGCCGTCCCGGTCGAGCACGGCGGCTCGGGGCTGGGGCTGACCGAGGTGGGGCTGGTGCTCGAGCAGCAGGGCCGCACCGTGGCCCCCGTCCCCCTGTGGGCCACCCTGGTGCTCGGGGCCCTGCCCCTGGCCCGCTTCGGGACCCCCGAGCAGCAGGCCCGGTGGCTCCCCGGGGTGGCGGGGGGGCAGGTCCGCCTGTCGGCGGCGGTGGCCGAGGTGGCCGCCGGGGCCGCCCTGCGGCCCGGGGTGGAGGCCGAGCCCGACGGGGAGGGCTGGCGGTTCTCGGGGACGGCCTTCGCCGTCCCCCAGGGCCACGTGGCCGACCGCATCCTGGTCCCGGCCCGGGCCGGGACCGGCCCCGACGCCCCCACGGTGGTGGCACTGGTGGACCCGGCCGGGGCGGGGGCGGTCCGCCGCCGGGCCGTCTCCACCGACCGCCAGGTCCACGTCCATCTCGACCTGGACGCGGCGCCCGTGGCGGCGGCCGACGTGATCCCGGGCGGGGCCACGGTGGTGACGTGGCTCCTCGAGCGGGCCCGCACCGGGCTGTGCGCCCTCCAGCTGGGCGTGGCCGAGGAAGCGGTGCGGCGCACCGCCGCCTACCTCAACCAGCGCCACCAGTTCGGTCGTCCCCTGTCGAGCTTCCAGGGGACCATGCTGCGGGCCGCCGACGCCTACATCGACACCGAGGCCATCCGGGTCACCACCTGGCAGGCGGCCTGGCGCCTCGACACCGACCGGCCCGCGGCGCAGGCCGTGGCGGCCGCCCACTGGTGGGCCTCGGAGGCGGGCCAGCGGGTGGTGCACGCCACCCAGCACCTCCACGGCGGCATGGGGGCCGACATCGAGTACCCCATCCACCGCTACTTCCTGTGGGGCAAGCAGATCGAGCTCATGCTCCAGGGCCCGAGCGCCGAGCTGGCCCGCCTGGGGGCCATGGTGGCGGCCGAGTGGCACGAGCGGGCCGGGACCCCGGCATGAGCCCGGTGCGCGCCGAGACGCTGGCCTTCGAGGACGTCGCCGTGGGCGACGCCCTGCCCGAGCTGGTGGTCCCGCTCACCCGCACCCTCATCGTGGCCACCGCCATCGCCTCCCGTGACTACCAGGACGTCCATCACGACCCGGGGTTGGCGCTCGAACGGGGCTCGCCCGACATCTTCATGAACATCCTCAGCACCAACGGCTTCGTGGGCCGCTTCGTCACCGACTGGGCCGGCCCCGGGGCCCGCATCGAGGCCGTGTCCATCCGCCTGGGGGCCCCCAACTACCCGGGCGACACCATGGTCCTCACCGGCACCGTCACGGCGGCCGACCTCCCCGAGGGGCGGGCCGACGGGCGCGGCGTGGTGGAGGTGGGGGTGCGCGGCGCCAACCGTCTCGGCGACCACGTGGTGGGCACGGTGCGCCTGGCCCTCCCCCGTCGCGGTGGGGGCGGGGCGTGAGGACGTCGTCGTGAGCCCCCGGTCCCACGCCTTCGCCGGCACCACCGCCGTGGCCGGCATCGGCGCCACCGAGTTCTCCAAGGACTCGGGTCGCAGCGAGTTGCGCCTGGCGGCCGAGGCCGTGCGCGCCGCCCTCGACGACGCCGGGCTCACCCCCGCCGACGTGGACGGCCTGGTCACCTTCGCCGCCGACACCAACCCCGAGATCGAGGTGGCCCGCACCCTGGGGATGGGCGACCTCAGCTTCTTCAGCCGCATCCACTACGGCGGGGGGGCGGCCTGCGCCACCGTGCAGCAGGCGGCCATGGCCGTGGCCAGCGGGGTGGCCGACGTGGTGGTGTGCTACCGGGCCTTCAACGAGCGCTCCGGCCACCGGTTCGGCACCGGGGTGCAGGGCCGGGCCCCCGTCCCCAACGCCGAGAACGCCCAGTTCTCGTGGTACGCCCCCCAGGGCCTGCTCACCCCGGCCTCGTGGGTGGCCATGTTCGCCCAGCGCTACCTCCACGTCACCGGGGCCACGTCCGAGGACTTCGGGCGGGTGGCCGTGGCCGACCGGGCCTTCGCCGCCACCAACCCCGCCGCCTGGTTCTACGGCAAGCCAATCACCCTCGAGGACCACCAGGCCTCGCGCTGGATCGTGGAGCCCCTCCACCTCCTCGACTGCTGCCAGGAGTCCGACGGCGGCCAGGCCCTGGTGGTCACCAGCCTGGAGCGGGCCCGCCACGGCCCCCACGCCCCGGCCGTCCTGCGCGCCGCCGCCCAGGGCTCGGGGGCCCAGCAGGACATGATGACGTCCTACTACCGCGACGACATGACCCGCCTCCCCGAGATGGGCGTGGTGGCCCGCCAGCTGTGGGAGACCTCGGGCCTCGGCCCCGACGACATGCAGTGCGCCGTCCTCTACGACCACTTCACCCCCTTCGTGCTCTACCAGCTGGAGGAGCTCGGCTTCTGCGCCCGGGGCGAGGCCAAGGAGTTCGTGCGCGACGGGCACCTCGGTCCCGGGGGCAAGCTGCCCACCAACACCCACGGGGGCCAGCTGGGCGAGGCCTACATCCACGGCATGAACGGCATCGCCGAGGGTGTGCGCCAGGTGCGGGGCACGGCCGTGAACCAGGTGGAGGGGGTCGAGCACGTGGTGGTCACCGCCGGCACGGGCGTCCCCACGAGCGGCCTCGTCCTCGGCGTCGACCGGGGCTGAGACCCGGCCCCACCCCGCCCCTCACCGGCGGGCCAGGGACTCCTCCAGATCGGCCACGTCGGCCTCGAGCAGGGGCCGGTAGGGGGCGGCGGGGTCGCGCCCGGCCCGCCACCACACCGGGTCGGCGCAGTGCCAGCGCTCGGCCCGCAGGACCCGGACCAGGATCTTGGCCGTGGCCGTGGCCGGGAGGGCCGGGCACACCCGCACGAAGCGCGGTGCCCACTTGGTCCCGAGGTCGCCCTGGGCGGCGAGGAAGGCGGCGAAGCCCTCGGGGTCGAAGCTCGCCCCGGGGCGCAGCTCGAGGGCCGCCATGACCTGGTCCCCGGCCACCGTGTCGGGCACGGCGTACACGGCGGCCAGGACCACGTCGGGATGGCGCTCGACGATGCGGGCCACGGGTGCGGCGGCGAAGTTCTCCCCGTCGACGCGCAGCCAGTCGTCGGCCCGCCCGGCGAAGTAGAAGAAGCCGGCCTCGTCCCGGTAGGCGAGATCGCCGGTCCAGTACCAGCCGTGGCGCAGGCGGGCCGACTCCGCCGCCTCGTTGTCCCAGTAGCCCTCGAAGCCCGCCCCTCCCGTCCTCGACACGAGCTCGCCGATGGCCTCCTCGGCGTTCACGAGGTGGCCGTGGGCGTCGAAGCGGGCCGGAGGGCACTCCAGCGCCGTCTCGGGGTCGACCACCATGGTGCCCTCGGGCCCCCGGCCCAGGGCCCCGGGCGGGGTGTCGGGCGTGCGCTGCACGGTGGCCCCGCCCTCGGTGGAGCCGTAGCTGTCCACCACCACGCAGCCGAAGCGCTCCCCGAAGCGCACCACGTCGGCCTCGGCCCCCTCGTTGCCGAACACCTGCCGCAGGGTGTTCTCGGCGTCGTCGGGGCGCTCGGGGGTGGCCAGGATGTAGGAGAGGGGCTTGCCCACGTAGTTGAAGTAGGTGACCCCGTGGCGGCGCACGTCGGGGAGGAAGCCCGAGGCCGAGAAGCGCCCGCCCGTGGGCAGGGCCACGGTGGCCCCGGCCGCCACGGCGGGGGTGAACCCGGCCATGAGGGCGTTGGAGTGGAACAGGGGCATGGCCACGTAGCACACGTCGTCGGGGCCGAGCCCGTACATCTGGGCCACGATCACCCCGATGCGGGCCAGCCGGCCCTGGGTGCAGCGGCACGCCTTGGGGGCGCCCGAGGTCCCCGAGGTGAAGATGAGGTGGCCCAGGCTGTCCTCGCCCACCGCCGCCTCGGGGTGCAGGGTGGGGTCGGGGAGCGGCGCCCCGGCGTGGCGCTCGAGGTCCTCGTGGTAGGAGTCGTGGTCGACCACCAGCACCCGGGGGTTGCGGGCCGAGGCCGTGCCCAGGGCCGGTCCCAGGTCGAGCGTGTCGACCAGGGGGAGGTGCTCTCTGTCGGTCACGAGGAGCTGGCACCGGGTGTGGGCCAGGTCCCGGGCCAGGTCGGCGCCGCGGTGGGTGGGGTTGCCCCCCACCACCACCGCCCCGGCCAGGGCCGCCCCCCCCAGCCAGGCCACGTGCTCGGGGACGTTGTCCAGGAGGGTGGCCACGTGGAACGGCCCCGGGATGCGCACCTCGGCCAGCCAGGCGGCCCGGGCCGCCGC
>DATJOV010000094.1:0-9240 GCA_035506735.1 Acidimicrobiales bacterium
CCGGATCCCCCGCACGGCGGCCGCGGCCAGCTCGGCCCGGGCGGAGGACCGACCGACCGGGGACCGGTCGACGGCGGCGATCTCCGGACGGACCGGTGTGCCGGTGACGACGGCACGGGGCAGCGGGGTGCCCTCCCATCCCACCGCGCTGGCCCGGGCGAACCGACCGAGCAGTCGGTTGGCCGCACCCGGCACGGCGTCCACGTTGACCAGGACCAGGGGAACCCGGTGCAGGAGGGCGCCGATCGATCCTGCCAGGCTGGCATAGCCCCCGACGGCCACCACCACCCGTGGACGGGCCCGGCCCACCACCCGGATCCCCCGCACGGCGGCCGCGGCCAGCTCGGCCACCGATCCCGCGTTGCGAAGCAGGTCGCCCGGGGCGAGGCTCCGCACGATGCCCCGACCGCTCAACAGGGTCGACGGAAACCCCCGGCCGGACAGGGCAGCACCGTCCTGTCCCCGCCGCGAGCCGAGGAACTCGATCGAGTCCCGGGGATGCCCCCTGGCCACGAGCGCCTCGGCGACGGCCAGGGCGGGCTGGAGGTGGCCGGCGGTACCGCCCCCGGCCACCAGCGCATACCGGCGCCCGGGGGGCGGGGTCGGGTCGGTCGCGCCGTCCGGGACGCTCACGCCCGGGTGGTGCGCCGCCGGGGACGATGGGTGCGTGGACCGGTCCGTTCCTGGGCGGCGACGTTCATCAGCACCCCCATCGCGGCCAGGCTGATCACCAGGGACGATCCGCCGAAGGACACGAACGGCAGGGGGATCCCGGTCACCGGGAGGATGCCGATCACGGCGCCGATGTTGATGACGGCCTGGCTGGTGACCCAGGTCGTGACCCCGACCGCCACCAGGCAGCCGAACCGGTCCGGCGCCCGGACCGCCGTCCGGTAGCCGAGCCACGCCAGCGCGAAGAACAGGGCGATCACGCACACCGCGCCGACCAGTCCGAGCTCCTCGCCGACCACCGAGAAGATGAAGTCGGTGTGGGCGTTGGGCAGCAGACCCCACTTCTCCCGGCCTCCACCCAGGCCGAGGCCGTAGAGGTGGCCCGATCCGAGGCCCACCAGCGACTGCACCACCTGGTAGCCCGAGCCCTTGGCGTGGGCGAAGGGGTCGAGGAACGACAGCAGCCGTTGCCGCCGGTAGGGCTCGGCCAGCCCCACCACCACGCCGATCCCGGCCGTGACCCCGAGGGCCTTGGCCACCGGGCGCAGGGGCACGCCCCCGGCGTAGAGCAGGGTGAAGGTGATGAAGGCCAGCACCAGGGCCGTGCCCATGTCGGGCTGCTTGAGCACGAGGAGGCCGGAGATGGCCAGGAGGAGGAGCAGGGGGACCACCGCCGCCCCGGTGCGCTGGAGGCGGTCGGCCCGGCGGGCCAGCAGGTCGGCGGCGAACACCGACAGGGCCAGCTTCATGAGCTCGCTGGGCTGGATCCGCAGCAGCCCCAGGCCGATCCAGCGGCTGGAACCGCCCGCCACCACGCCCACGCCGGGGATGAGCACGGCCACCAGCAGGGCCAGGGTCCCGAGGGGCAGCACGATGCGGAAGCGACGCCAGCGGTCGTAGCGGATGCGCGACGCCACCCCGAAGGCCAGGCCCCCCAGGGCCAGCCACAGCACCTGGCGCTCGAAGATGTACCAGACCGAGCCGTAGTACTGCAGCGACGTGTAGGCCGAGGCCGACAGCACCATGACCAGGCCGATGCCGCACAGGGTCCCCACCACCCCCACCAGGGCGGCCCGGGTCGACACATCGCGCAGGGCACGCCGCAGCCGCCGCACCGGGCGCAGGCGGCGCCGGGCCCCGCCCTGGACCAGGCGCAGGAGCGAGGGCAGCTCGAGCCCCGCCGGTGCGGCCCGGTCGGCCCCCGTCGTGGTGCTCATCGCCCCACCGCCGGCGGCTCGGCCCGAAGGGTGCGCACCAGGGCCCGCACGCACCGGGCGAAATCCTCGCCCCGCTCCCCGTACGAGGCGTACCAGTCGAACGAGGCGCAGGCCGGGGAGAGCAGCACGGCGTCCCCCGGCTGGGCCAGGTCGCCGGCGGCGGCCACGGCGTCGGCCATGGTCCCGGCCCGGCGCACCGGGACGCGGCCGTCGAAGGCCGCCGCCACCTCGTCGGCGGCCTCCCCGATGGCCACCACGGCCCGCACCCGGTCGGCGCCGCGGGCCAGCACGCCGAGGTCGAGGCCCTTGTTCCTGCCCCCGGCGATGAGCACGGCCGGGCGCACCCCGTCCAGGGCGGCCAGGACGGCCCCCGGGGTCGTGGCCTTGGAGTCGTCGTAGTACCGCACCCCATTAGCCTCGCCCACCAGCTCGACGCGGTGGGGGAGCCCGGCGAAGGCCAGGAGGGCCCGGCGACAGCCCTCGCGGCTGGCCCCGGCGGCCGTGGCGGTCGCCAGGGCGCACAGGGCGTCCACCAGGTCGTGGGGCATGCTCCGGGGCAGCTCCCCCACCTCGGCCACGGCCACGCCTTCGGCGTCGACCAGGGCCGTCCCCCGGCGCCGCACGTCGCCGCTGTCCAGGCCGAAGAGCACCACCGTCGCCCCCCGGGCGGCCGGTCCCGCCGCCTCGGCCAGGACCACGGGGTCCTCGGCGTTGGCCACGGCCACGTCGCCCGGCCCGCTCCGGGCCCACAGGCGGGCCTTGGCCGCCCGGTACCCCGCTTCGGAGGCGTGCCAGTCGAGGTGGTCGGGCGAGAAGTTGAGCCAGGCCGCCACCGGGGGGTGGAAGGTGGTGGTGAGGGCCAGCTGGAACGAGGACACCTCGGCCACGATGACCTCGGCCTCCCCCCCCACCGCCTCGAGGAGCGGGGCGCCGATGTTGCCGGCCGCCACGGCGCGCCGACCCGAGGCCACCAGCATGTCGCGCACCAGGGTGGTGACCGTGGTCTTGCCGTTGGAGCCCGTCACGGCCAGCACCGGGCACCGGGCCCGGCGCCAGGCCAGCTCCACCTCCCCCACCACGGGGACGTCCCCGGCGGCGGCGAACACGGGGTGGCGGGGGGCCACGCCCGGGCTCACCACGATCTCGTCCACCCCCGCCACCAGGGCCGCCAGGGCGGCGGGCGAGGGCGCCCCCACCACCTCGATGCCCAGCGCCGCGGCCCGGGCCCGGGGGCCGGGACCGGCGTCGTCGTCGGCGGCCACCACCGCCACCCCTTCGGCCGCCAGCGTGGCGGCGACGGCCGCCCCGCTCACCCCGAGGCCGTAGACGAGGACGCGCCCTGCCCCCACCGGCGGTCTCAGCGGATCCCGGTGGCGGAGATGAAGTCGGCGTAGAACACGCCCAGGCCCAGGGCGGCGAAGAGCCCGGCCAGGATCCAGAAGCGCACGATGACGGTGGTCTCGGGCCAGCCCAGCAGCTCGAAGTGATGGTGGACGGGGGCCATGCGGAAGACCCTCCGGCCGAAGACGCGGAAGCTCACCACCTGCACCAGCACCGACAGGGTCTCGATCACGAAGAGCCCGCCGATGACCGGGAGCAGGAGCTGCAGGTTCATCTGGAGGCACAGGGCGGCCAGGCCGGCCCCGATGGCCAACGACCCCGTGTCGCCCATGAAGATGCGGGCCGGGGCGCAGTTCCACCACAGGAAGCCGAGGCAGGCCCCGGCCATGGCCACCGAGGCCAGGGCCAGGTCCAGCGACGAGGCCACGTGGTAGATGCCGAAGTGGCGGAACTGCCAGTAGCCGATGATGGCCAGGCAGGCGAAGCAGAAGGTGGCCGAGCCGGAGGCCAGGCCGTCGAGCCCGTCGGTGAGGTTCACGGCGTTGGCCGTGCCCACCACCACGAAGACGGCCCACACCACCCACCCCGTGCTCCCCAGGTCGATCCCGAGGGAGTCGAAGCGGGTGAACGAGAGGTGGGTGTTGACCCCGGCCCAGTGCTCGGCGGCCAGGGCGAAGCCGAGGGCGATCACCACCTGGGCGCCGAACTTGGCCCGCTTGTTGAGGCCCAGGCTGCGGCGGTGGCGCACCTTGATGACGTCGTCCACGAAGCCCACCGCGGCCGACCCCACGGTGACGCACATGACGAGGATCCCCGAGCGGCTGAAGGCCACGTTGGTGCCGGCGTGGGCCAGCAGGTAGCCGCCCACGCCCCCTCCCACCAGCGCCACCCCGCCCATGGTGGGCGTCCCGGCCTTGGCCAGGTGCATGAAGGGCCCGTCCTCGCGGATCTGCTGGCCGATGCGGCGCCGCGCCAACCAGCGGATGAAGGTGGGGGTGCCGAGGGCGGCGGCCCACAGGGCGATGCCCCCCGAGGCCATGAGGCTGATCACCGGGGCGCCCCCGGAGCGGAGCCGGCACGGGCCCGGGCCGCCGCCACCACGGCGTCGCGGTCGTCGAAGGGCACACGCTCGTCGCCGCGCTCGATGACCTGTTCGTGGCCCTTCCCCGCCACCACCACCACGTCCCCCGGAGCAGCCCGGGCCACGGCCAGGGCGATGGCCCGGCCCCGGTCCAGCTCCACCACGACCTCGCCCCCGCCCGGCGGCCGGGCCCCGGCCAGGACGTCGTCGGCGATGGCCCGGGGATCCTCCCCCCGGGGGTTGTCCGAGGTCACCACCACCACGTCGGCCCCGGCGGCGGCGACGGCCCCCATGACCGGGCGCTTGTCGTGGTCACGCTCTCCCCCGCAGCCGAAGACGCACACCACCCGGTGGCCCGCCGCCAGCCGGCGGGCGCTGGCCAGGGCCACCGCCAGCCCGTCGGGGGTGTGGGCGTAGTCGACCACGGTGGCGAAGGGGGCGTCGGTGACCACCAGCTCGAAGCGCCCCCGCACCGGCGGGGCCGCCTCCAGGCCGGCCACCACCTCGTCGTCGGGGATGCCCAGGGCGGTGGCGGTGGTGGCGGCGGCCAGGGCGTTGGCCACGTGCAGGGACCCCGCCAGGCGCAGGGTCACCCGCCGGCCCCGCCAGGTGAAGGCCACCCCGGCGGCCGTGTCGGTCACGTCGGCCACCTCGGTCATGGAGAAGCCCACGGCCGGGACCTCCACCCGCTCGAGGAGGCGCCGACCCCACGGGTCATCGGCCCGGACGACGGCCAGGGCGCAGCGCTCGGGGGTGAAGAGGGCCGCCTTGGCCTCGAAGTACGCCTCCATGGTGCGGTGGTAGTCGAGGTGGTCGTGGGAGAGGTTGGTGAACACCGCGGCGTCGAAGCGGATGCCGTCCACCCGACCCTGGGTGAGGGCGTGGGACGAGACCTCCATGGCCACGGCGGCGCCGCCCTCGTGGCGCGCCGTCGCCAGGAGATGCTGGAGCACGGGGGCCTCGGGCGTGGTGCGGGCCCCGTCCAGGGTGCCGATCACCGTGGTGGGCCAGCCGTGGGCCTCGAAGACGGCGCCGAGCAGATGGGTGACGGTGGTCTTGCCGTTGGTCCCGGTGACGGCCACCGTGGTGAGGGCGGTGGCGGGGTCGCCCTCGAGGGCACGGGCGGCGAGGGCCATGGCGTGGCGCGCCGTCCCGGGCGGGACCACCGCCTGCACCGCCTCCAGGGGCAGGGGCCGTTCCACGAGGAGCGCCGCCGCCCCCCGGGCCAGGGCCTCAGGGGCGTGGTCGTGCCCGTCGCGCCGCGCCCCCACCACGCAGCAGAACAGGGCGCCGGGGTCGGTGGTGCGGCTGTCGAAGGCGATGGAGTCGATCTCGACGGCGGCGGGGTCGCCCAGCGTCTCGACGACCTCGACCTCCTCGAGCAATCGGTCCATGCGCACGGTGGGGGGGCCGGCCCCTGGTCACGGATGGTCCGTGGCCCCGGAGCGGGAACCGACGATCGTAGTCGTGGTGGTGACGGGGGCGGTGGTGGCGGGGGACGCGCTCGGGGTGGGGGCGGCCGGGGCGCTGGTGGTGGCGCCGGTGAAGGGCACGGTCTGCGGCGCCCCCCCGGTGGTCCCCCCCGCGGGCGAGGTGGGGACGCCGTAGCGGTGCAGGGCATAGCGCATGATCTGGGAGAACACCGGGGCCGCCACCGTCCCGCCGTAGATGGGGGTGGGCTGCTCGAGGACCACGATGGCCGACAGCTCGGGGTGCTCAGCCGGGGCGAACCCGGCGAAGGTGGCCATGTAGGCGCCGGGGATGTACCCGCCGTGGACGGGGTCGGGGATCTGCGCCGTCCCCGTCTTGCCGGCCACGGTGTAGCCCGGGACGCCGGCGGCCACGGCGGTCCCGTCCTGGACGACCTGCTCCATCATGGTGGTGAGCTCGGAGGAGACGGTGGCCGAGAGCTCACGGTGCGTCGGGGCCCGCCGGGTCGAGGTGACCGCCCCGTCGGGGGCCACCGTGGCCTGGACCAGCCGGGGGGGCACGAACACGCCCCCGGTGGCCACCGTGTTCACCATGTCCAGGACCTGCTGGGCGGTCACGGCGTCGTCCTGGCCGATGGGGGTGGCGCCGATGTCCGACACCCGCCACGTGGCCGGGTCGCTCTTCACCAGCCCGGCCGACTCGGCCGGGAAGCCCAGGCCGGTCGGGCGGCCGAAGCCGAGGGCGGCGATCTGCGCCGCCAGGCGGCCCTCCCCCAGCTGCTGGGCGATCTCGATGGTCCCGATGTTGGAGGACTGGGCCAGGATCTGGGTGGCGGTGAGCTGCTCGGTGGGATGGCTCTCGGCGTCGTGGAAGACCCAGCCGTCGATGGTGAGCGAGTTCGGGACGGTGAAGACCTCGTCGGGCGTGATGATGCCGTCCTGCAGCGCGGCCGAGAAGGTGACGAGCTTGAAGACCGAGCCGGGCTCGTACACGCGGGTGAGGGCCAGGTTCTGCGACGCCTGCCCCACCGTGGTGACCGGGGGTGGGGGGGCCGTGGTCGTCGTGGTGGTGGGTACCGCCCCGGGCACCGTGGTGGTGGGGGCGGCGGCGCGGGCGGGCGGCGGCGCCGAGGCGGGGTGGGTGGAGGCCACCACGTTGGCCATGGCCAGGATGTCGCCGGTGTGGGTGTTCATGACCACGGCGATGCCGCTCTTGGCGTGTGACGCCAGCACCTCGGACTCGAGCGACTGCTCGGTGACGTACTGGAGGGGCTCGTCGACGGTGAGCTCGATGCCGTCCCCCGCCACGCCCGGCGTGCTGCGCACGGTGCCCCCGGGCAGGGGCACCCCCGACGGCGACGACTCCACCGTGGCCGACCCGGTGCGCCCGGCCAGGAGGGTGTTGTACTCGTACTCCAGCCCCGACTGCCCTGATCCCTCTCCGCCCACCTGACCGAGCAGGGCGTCGGCCAGGTTCCCGGCCGGGTCGACGCGCTGCTCGTCGGGTTCGGCGTTGATCCCGGGCTGCTCCTGGGCCAGGACGGCGTGCTCGACGGTGTCGGGGACCTGCCGGGCCAGGACGACGTAGCCGGTGTGCTCGGTCAGCTCGGTGTGCAGCCGCGCCCGGGACACCCCCAGGACCGGGCTCAGGGCCCGGGCCACCGTGGCCGGATGGGCGATGAGGTAGGGATCGGCGATGATGGCGGCGCGCGGCACCGACACCGCCAGGGCCGAGCCGTCGCGGTCGTAGATGGCGCCCCGCACGGCCGGGACCGTCACCGTGCTCGTGACCTCGGCCGTCCCCATGGCCCCGTAGCGGCCGCTCGAGAACAGCTGCACCCCCACCAGACGCACCGCCAGCACGGCGAAGATCACCACGACCAGCGCCACCAGGAGCCGGGCCCGCTTGGCGGTCACACCCCCCGTCACGGTGGGGCGGGGGGACGACTCCGTCGCCGTGGCCCGCGCCTCGTACCCGCGCCGGCGCCGACCGCCGGCGTCGACCGGGCGCCCGGTGCGGCGGTGACGCTCACCCAGGCCCGGAGGACGCCGGCGGGCCGGGCGCCGCCCGAGCCCGGCCGGCACCGCCACCTCGCGAGCCGCCGCCCCGCCGACGGGAGCGACCACCCGTCCCCAGCCCACCCGACCCCAGCGGCCCCGGGGGCCGGGGCCGTCCGGGGCGTCCCCGCCGCGGCGGCGCGGGCGGTGCCAGTGCAGGTCCCGTCGTCGCAGCCCCAGGCGGCGCAGGTCCCGGGGGCGCAGGCCGGGGCGGCGGGGCTGGGCTGAACGGGGCTGGGCGGAACGGGGCTGGGCTGAACGGGGCTGGACTGAACGGCGTGGGGCCGAGGTGGGGCGGCGCGGGGATGTGGCGGCGCGGGCCGGGCGCGACGAGGGGGCGGGAACGTCCCGGCGCGACCGGGGTGACCCCCCGGGGCGCGGACGAGCCCGCCCCAGCCCTTGCCCGAAGCGGCTCACCGACCGGTGGGCGTTGCGTTCGCGGGGGAGGTGGCGGTGGCGCCGGAGGCGGGATCGGTGACCGGCGTCAGATCGGTGACACGGGAGGGAGGACTGAGGCCGTCGGAGCTGGCCCGGGAGACCACCTGCGACGGGTTCTCGAGCTGGCCGAGCCGCAGCTCGAGGTCGCGGTAGGTCCCCGATGCCGAGCCGAGCTGGCTCTGCAGGTTGGTCAGGCGCACCTGGCCCTGCGTGAGGTAGGCGTTGGCCCCCACCACGGCCAGCAGGCTGAGGAGCACGATGGATGCGGCGATGGTGGCGGCCCGGCGCGTCCGGCGCGACCCCCGTGGCCGCTCGGGTCCGGTGCGTCGCTCGTCGCCGCGGCCGGGTTCCGTCCCCGGTCGCCCCGCCGCATGGCGCGGCGCCGCCTCGACCGGCAGCCCCGCCACGGCGGCACGCTCGGGAGCCGTCGCCGTGGTCACGATCCACCCCGCTCGAAGCAGCGCAGCCTGGCGCTGTCGGCGCGGCGGTTGCGCCCCGACTCCTCGGGCGAGGGTCGCCGGGCGCCGCGGAAGACCAGCCGCCCCAGGGGGACCGCCCCGCACGTACAGGGCAGCCCGGGGGGGCACTGGCAGCCGCCCGACACGGCCCTGGCGAAGGCCTGCTTCACGATGCGGTCCTCACCCGAGTGGTAGGCGATGGCCACGCAGCGACCGCCGGGAGCGAGCAGGGCGAGGGCGTCGGGCACGGTGCGCTCCAGCACGGCCAGCTCCTCGTTCACCGCCACCCGCACGGCCTGGAACACCCTGCGGGCCGGGTGCCCGCCGTGGCGGCGGGCGGCGGCGGGGATGGCGGCCCGCACCACCTCGGCCAGGCGGGCGGTGCCGTCCAGGGGCCGGGCCCGCACCACGGCGGCGGCGATGCGCCGGGCAAAGCGCCCCTCGCCGTGGGCGGCGAAGAGCTGGGCCAGCTCGGTCTCGCTCCAGCCGTTCACGACGTCGGCGGCGGTGCCGGGACGGCTCCGGTCCATGCGCATGTCGAGCGG
>DATJOV010000095.1:0-2544 GCA_035506735.1 Acidimicrobiales bacterium
ACTCCTACGCCCCCGAGGCCTCCGACGCCGTGGTGGCCACCTGCGACTACGGGGGCGAGGTGGTGGCGGCGGCCGAGCGGGGGGCGGTGTGGGGCACGCAGTTCCATCCCGAGAAGTCCGGCGCCACCGGTCTCGCCATCCTGGGGAACTTCGTCCGGCGCTGCCGCCCGGGCCCCGCCCGGGCCGCCGGGGCCGCCCCCCGCACCGCACCGGCCTAGCCCGGTGGAGCTCCTCCCGGCCATCGACCTCATCGACGGCGGCGCCGTGCGCCTGGTCCAGGGCGACTTCGGGCGCGTCCGCACCTACGGCGACCCCCTGGCCCTGGCCCGGCGCTACGTGGAGGGCGGGGCGGGCTGGATCCACGTGGTCGACCTCGACGCCGCCCGCACGGGCCGTCCCCGCAACCGTGACGCCGTCCTGGCCATCGTGGGCCAGGGGGGGGCCAGGGTCCAGGTGGGCGGGGGGGTGCGCACCGAGGCCGACGCCACCGCCCTGCTCGAGGCCGGGGTGGGGCGCGTCGTGCTGGGTACGGTCGCCGTCGAGCAGCCCGAGGTGGTGCAGCGCCTGGCCGCCGCCCACCCAGGGCGGGTGGCGGTGGGCCTGGACCACCGCCTCGGGGGCGAGGTGGCGGTGCGGGGCTGGGAGCAGGGCAGCGGCGTGCACGTGGGGGAGCAGCTGGGGCGCCTGGCCGGGCTGGCCCTCGGGGCGGTGGTGATCACCGCCATCGACCGTGACGGCACCCTGCGGGGCCCCGACCTCGACAGCCTGGGCCAGGCCCTGGCCGCCACCGACCTCCCCGTGGTGGCGTCGGGGGGCATCGGTGGACTGGCCGACCTGCGGGCCCTGGCCGCCCTGGCGGTCGAGGGCCGCACCCTGGCCGGGGCCATCGCCGGCACCGCCCTGGTGGAAGGGGCCATGAGCGTGGAGGAGGCGATCGCGGCGTGCGCGCCGTCCGGGTGATCCCCTGCCTCGACGTGGACGCCGGGCGGGTGGTGAAGGGCGTGCGCTTCGTGGACCTCGTCGACGCCGGCGATCCGGTCGAGCTCGCCGCCTGCTACGACGCCGAGGGGGCCGACGAGCTCGTCTTCCTCGACATCACCGCCTCGGCCCACGGGCGCGACACCATGGTCGACGTGGTGGCCCGCACGGCCGACACCGTCTTCATCCCCTTCACCGTGGGCGGGGGGGTGCGCAGCCCCGAGGACGCCCGGCGCCTCCTGCGGGCCGGGGCGGACAAGGTGGGGGTGAACACCGCCGCCGTGCAGGACCCCGGGCTCGTGGGACGCCTGGCGGAGGAGTTCGGTTCCCAGTGCGTGGTAGTGGCGGTCGACGCCCGTCACCGTCCCGGCCAGGCCGGGTGGGAGGTGTTCACCCACGGCGGGCGCACCGCGACGGGCCTCGACGCCCTCGACTGGGTCGAGCGCTGCGCCGCCCTCGGCGCGGGGGAGATCCTCCTCACCTCCATGGACCGCGACGGCACCCGGCTCGGCTTCGACGTGGAGCTGACCCGGGCCGTGGCCGACAGCGTGGAGGTCCCGGTGGTGGCCTCGGGCGGGGTGGGCACCCTCGAGCATCTGGTGGAGGGCGCGCTGGCGGGCGGCGCCGACGCCGTCCTGGCGGCGTCGATCTTCCACCGCCGCGAGCACACCATCGCTGAGGCCAAGGAGGTCCTGGCCGCGCACGGTGTGGTGGTGCGTCCCCTGTCCCCCCACTGACGGGCGGGGCGGCCCCATGGGCTACGGTTCGGCCGTGGTCCCCCCGTCCAGGTCGACGCGCCAGACGAGCCCGCCCAAGCAGCCCATCACCATGCTGGCCGACCGGGTCCTGGCCCAGCAGCCCGCGGCCGAGGGTGAGCGTCGCTCCCGTTCCGGCATCCTCATCCCGGCCACGGCCCAGGTGTCACGGCGCCTGGCGTGGGCCGAGGTCATGGCCGTGGGCCCCCACGTGCGCTCCATCAAGGTGGGGGACAAGGTCCTGTTCAACCCCGAGGACCGCTTCGAGGTCGAGGTCCAGGGGGACGAGTACGTGATCCTGCGCGAGCGCGACGTCCACGCCGTGGCGTCCGAGCGCATCGACAGCGGCACGGGCCTGTACCTCTAGCGATCCCGAGCGCCGTCGCGCCTGGCGCCGCTCCCGACACCGGGGCGCAGGCCCCGCCCTCAGGACGAGGGGCGCTCGCCCCGCAGCTTGGCCCACACCGCCGGGGGAATGGGACGGGACTGCGACCCGTTGCCCCCGGTCGCCTCGGGCACGGGCGCGCCCGGCGCCGCCGCCTCCCCGTTGGCGCTCGGCCCGTTGGCGGGGACCGGCGGGGGCGGGGCCGAGGGAGCGGGTGCCGGCGTCGGGGTGGGGAAGGCCGGCACCGATGCCGGCACCGCCACCGGTGCCGGTGGCTCCGCCCAGGGAGACGGGGGCGCGGGAGCGGGGGCCGGTGTCCCGTTGGGGAAGGCCGGGGCCGCCCCGGTGGGCGGGGGCGGAGCGACCAAGGGCGGTGGTGGCGTGGCCAGCGGAGGGGGAGCCGCCGTCGCCGGGGAGGGCGGGGCG
>DATJOV010000096.1:0-4541 GCA_035506735.1 Acidimicrobiales bacterium
TCCCCAGCGCCGGTCCGGCCACCACCGCCGGACCGGGGGGCGCCCCGGGCGGGCCCGGGGCCCTCGGTGCCGGGGGGCGGGGTGGCTTCCCCGGGACCCGCTCGGGAGCGGGCGGCGCCCCTTCGGGGACGGCCGGGACCAGGCCCGCCCGTGGAGGCGCGGTGCCCGGGGGCGCCGGGAGCGGCGCGGTGCCCGGGGGCACCGGGAGCGGCGCTGTGCCCGGCGGCACCGGGACGGGCAGCTTCCCCGGGGGCACCTTCCCCGGGGGCGGCCCGGGCTCGGCCCCCACGGGGCCGTCCGGATCGGCCCGCACCGGCGGCACCGGGACCTTCCCCGGGGCGCGCGCCGGAGGCGGGGGCGGCTTCGGCGGGGGCGGGTTCCTCTCCGTCAGCACCCCGGGCACGGCCCTGGTGCGGGCCCTGTCCGCCGACGCCACCCGCTACACGTGGGTGGCGGCCACGGTGAACTCCAACTCCGCCGCCGGCTACCAGCTCGCCACCGGTGACCCCGTCATGGCCATCGGGGGCTTCAACGGCACCGACCCCGCCCCCACCCTGGCCCAGTTCGAGCGGTACGTGGCGGAGGGGAAGATCCACTACTTCATCGGCGGCGGCACCGGCGCCGGGCCCGGCGGCGGCGGGACGGGCACCACGGCGTCGCAGATCACGGCGTGGGTGGAGAGCCACTTCCGGGCCACCACCGTGGACGGCGTCACGATCTACAACCTGACGGCCACAACCTGACGGGGACGACCTGACGGCTCCACCCTGACGGTCGGCGCCCGAGCGCCCCGGTGGGGGTCAGCCTCCCCCGTCGACGGCGATGACCTCGCCGGAGAGATAGCCGGCCCCGGGCGAGCACAGGAAGCGCACCACCCCGGCCACGTCCTCGGGCCGGCACACCCGGCCGAAGGGGGCCCGGGCGTCCATGGACTCGATGTCCTCCACCCCCATGGCCTGCATGATGCGCCGGCCCATCTCGGTCACCACCAGGCTGGGAGCCACCACGTTGACGTGGATGCCGTGGCGCCGCTCCTCCTTGGCCAGGGTCAGGGCCAGGGCCTCGAGGGCGGCCTTGGCCATGTTGTAGGGAGCACCGTTGGCCCCGAGCAGCCGGGTGACCACGCTCGAGACCATCACGATGTCGCCCCGGGGGGCGGCCCGCATGGAGGGGAGGACGAGGCGGCACAGGTGATGGGCCCCGAAGGCGTGCACCGCCACCACGTGCTCGAGCTCGGCCGGATCGGTGTCGGCCACGGTGTGCCCCCGGCTGGCGATCCCCGCCGCGTGCACGAGGGTGTCGACCGGGCCGAAGTCCTCCTGCACGGCCGCCACCATGGCCTCGTCCTCGGCCGGCACCTCCACGCTGGCCCGGTAGGCCCGGGCCCGGCGCCCCCGGGCTTCGACGGCCGCCACGGCCTCGGCCGCGGCCTCGGTGTTGCGCCGGTAGTTGAGGGCGATGTCGAAGCCGTCCTCGGCCAGGGCCAGGGCGCAGGCCCGCCCGATGCCCCGGCTCCCCCCGGTGACGAGCGCCACACGGCCGCCGGGCACGGGCCTCCTAGGCGGCAGGGCGGAACACCGGCACGTGGAAGCCCTCGCCGATGTCGGCGAAGTCCACGCGCAGGGCCATCCCCACCCGCAGGTCCTCGAAGGCGCAGCCCACCACGTTGGTCATCATGCGGGGACCCTCGGCCAGGTTGACCACGGCGGCGACGTAGGGGACGCGCTCGTTGAAGGGGGGGAGGTCGTTCTGGTGCACCACCGACCAGGTGTAGAGGGTGGCGTCCCCGCTGGCCGCCTCCCACGCCACCTCCTCGGACCCGCAGACGGGACAGAAGGGGCGGGGGTAGTAGTGGACCTCGTCGCAGGCCGAGCAGCGCACCACGAGGAGCCGTCCCTCGGCCACGGCGTCCCACCACGTCTGGGTGTAGTCGTCGGGGGTGGGCAGGTCGAAGCGGGGGCTCATCGGTCGTTCCTGTTCCGGCGGCGGCGGCCGGCTCGTCATCCTGGCGCGCCGCGGCCGGGGTCGTGTTGACCCTGGCCAGCGCCATCGGCCATGCTGCCCGGGTTCCAGATCCGGCGTCAACGTGGCGCCGGGCCCGGCACCGGGGACGGGTCCCGACCGCACGGCGGGGACCCCGCCCGGGACAGGGACGCAGAACCAGGGAGGACACCGCCATGGGCATGCTCGACGGAAAGACGGCCATCGTGACCGGTGCCGGTCGTGGGATCGGGCGGGAGGAGGCCCTGCTGCTGGCGGCCGAGGGCGCCAAGGTCATCGTCAACGACGTGGGGGCCTCGCGCGCCGGCGAGGGCGCCGACGCCACCCCGGCCGAGCAGACCGTGGCCGACATCGCCGCGGCGGGCGGCGAGGCCCTCATCAACGCCGACGACGTGAGCTCCTGGGACGGGGCCGAGCGCCTGGTGGCCCAGGCCGTGGACACCTGGGGCAAGCTCGACATCCTGGTGAACAACGCCGGGATCCTGCGGGACAAGATGAGCTTCAACATGGACGAGTCCGACTGGGACGACGTCATCCGGGTGCACCTGAAGGGCCACTTCGCCACCGCCCACTTCGCCGCCGTCCACTGGCGCAACCGCTCCAAGGCGGGCGAGGAGGTCTCGGGCCGCATCATCAACACCGCCTCCGAGGCCGGGCTCTTCGGCAACGCCGGGCAGGCCAACTACGGGGCGGCCAAGGCCGGCATCGCCGCCATGACCATCATCCTGGGCCGGGAGCTCGAGCGCTACGGGGTCACCGTCAACGCCATCTCGCCCCGGGCCCGGACCCGCATGACCGAGGATCTCTTCGGGGAGATGGCCAAGGCCGAGGAGGGCAAGTTCGACTCCTTCGGCCCCGAGAACGTGGCACCGCTGGTGGCCTTCCTGGCCTCGGACGAGGCCGCCGACGTGAACGGCCAGAACTTCGTGGTCTTCGGGGGGTCGGTGTGGGTCATGCGGGGCTGGCAGCCCGACGGCCAGCTCAAGCGCGACAGCCGCTGGACCCCGAAGGAGCTGGCCGACAACAAGTCCGCCCTCTTCGCCTCGCACCCCTCGGGCCTGCCCCCCTTCAGCTTCTTCTGATCGACCCGGCACGCTCGGCGTCGCTGCACCCCGGAGGGCCGACCATGGGCGCCGGGCACCCCGGCCGCCTGGCGTGGCGGGGCTCGGTGGTGGTGGTCACCGGGGGGTCGCGCGGCATCGGGCGGGCCGTGGCCCTCGAGGCGGCCCGGCGCGGGGCGGCGGTGGGCCTCGTGGCCCGCTCCCGCCCCGACCTCGAGGACGCCCTGGCCGCCGTGGGGGGCGTGGGTGCGGTGGCCGCGGCCGACGTGGCCGACCGCCACGCGCTCGAGGGGGCCCTCGACCACCTGGCGGCCGAGCTCGGTCCCGTCGACATCCTCGTCAATAACGCCGGCCTGGGCGCGGCCGGGGCCGTGACGGCGGTGCCGGTGGAGGCCTTCGCCCGGCTGGTGGCCATCAACTACCTCGGCGCCGTGGTGGCCACCAAGCACGTCCTGCCCGGGATGCTCGAGCGCCGCCGCGGCCACGTGGTGAACATGTCCTCGGTGGCGGGGCGCTTCGCCGCCCCGGGCGAGGCCGCCTACTCGGCCTCCAAGTTCGCCCTGGTGGGCTTCAGCCAGGCCCTGGCCCTCGAGCTGCACGGCACCGGTGTGGGGGTGTCGCTGGTGGGCCCCGGCCCCGTCGACACCGGGGGCCGCCCCGAGGGCGCCGACTACCAGCGCAGCTGGCCCCGCAAGGTGCCGGTCTCGGCCGTGGTGGCGGCGGTCATGACCGCGGTCGAGCGGGACCGCTTCGAGGTCATGGTGCCCTCGTGGTACAGGGCGGTGGGCGTGGCCCAGGCCGCCTTCTCGGGCGCCCTGCGACGGGTGCCCCCCTCCGTCTTCGGCATCACCCCCCAGGAGGCCGACGTGGCCGAGGCGCTGGCCGGGGCGGAGGCGCTGGCCGGGGCCGGCCCCGACCCCGGTTCGACCCGGAGCCCGCTTCCTGACGAGAATGTCAGGTACGCCGAGGACGAGACAGATAACCTCGGGCAGCCAAACGGGGAGCGGGACGCTGACCCTGACAGGGGAGGAGCCAGATGATGCACCGCACGTATGAGAGCGTGGCCCAGGGGGCAGTGGGCCGGACACCGAAGCGCCCCCGGCGGCGCGTCGTCGCCGTGGTGGGCTTCGCCGCCCTGGCGGTGACCGCGGCGGCGTGCGGGAGCTCGGGAGGGGGCTCGGCCACGCCGGTGGCCTCGCAGGTCAAGCCCGGGGTGACCAAGGCCTACAAGGAGGTCTTCGACCTCGCCAACGACAGCCTCGCCCCCAAGATCGCCGCCATCCAGGACGGCTCCTCCATCCAGTCGTCGTTCAACCAGGCCCTGAAATCCTCCCTGGCCAAGTCCTCGGGCGGGGCCAGCGTGAGCGCCGTCCAGCTCCTCAGCGACTCACAGTGCGGGAGCCCGACCACGGCCCCTGCCCCGTGCGCCAAGGTGACCTACGCCATCCTCAGCCCCACTGGCAGCTCGCTGCTCGGCAA
>DATJOV010000097.1:0-2354 GCA_035506735.1 Acidimicrobiales bacterium
CACCGGGGGGGCGGTGGTCGTCGTGGTGGTCGTGACGGGCGGGGCGGTGGTGGTCGTCACCGGCGGGGCGGTGGTGGTCGTCACGGGCGGCGTCGCTGTCGTGGTGGTGACCGGGGGGGCGGAAGTGGTCGTGGTCGGCGGGGCGGTGGTGGTCGTCACGGGCGGGGTCGTGGTGGTGGTGACCGGCGGAGCGGTGGTGGTCGTGGTCGGGTCGACCAGGGCGCTCTCGGCCCGGGCCACCGAGGGGAGGGCGGACCCACTCCAGCGGCCGCCCCCGTCGGTGCTGCGCACGGCCACGGGCTCGCTGTCGAGACTGCGTCCCGCCGCCGTGCACGTGGAGGTCGAGGTGCAGGCCACGGCCGAGAGGAAGGCGATGCCGCCCGGCACGTGTGCCGCCCCCCAGCTGGCCCCGGCGTCGTGACTCGCCACGACCAGGCCGGACTCCACCACCGACGAACCCGATGCCACCAGGCCCGAGCCCACGGCCACGCAGTCGGCCGAGGAGGGACAGGCCACGGCGTAGAGGTCGGGAACCCCGGCGGGGACCCGGCGCAGCGTCCAGTGCGCCCCTCCGTCGCTGGTCGAGACGACGGCGGCGTCAGGGGTCCCGGTGCCCACGGCCACGCAGTGCTCGGTGTCGGCGCAGGCGATGCCGTTCAGGTAGAGCACCCCGGTGGGCACGGACTGCACCGTCCAGCTGGCGCCGGCGTTGCGCGTGGCGACGACCAGGGCTGCATCAGCGGAGGAACCCCCCACCGCCCAGCAGTCCGACGGGGTCGGACACGAGATCGAGGAGAGCACGGCGGGACCGGAGAACTGGGCCTCCACGGTCCACAGCGCCTGCGCCGTCACGCTCCGGGGCGGTTGCGAGGTGCGCCTCGTCGTGGCCGACGAGGCCGGGGCCGAACCCCCTCCGGCGCCCGCCGCCGGGGTGGTTCCGCTCGACGCCTGGGTCTCGGGGGCGGGCGGGGACGGGCCGCCCGGCACCGATGTGGGGGCGGATCCGGTGGGCGCGGCGCCAGCGCCGCTCGGCGTCGCTGCACCCGCGGCCCCTCCCGCGGCCCGCACCACCGGCGTGGCCGTGCGGGGAGCGCTCCCCGACAGGGCCCACCCGGCCGCCGCCGAGGCCACCACCACCAGGGCCGTGCCGAGCACGGCCAGCCGGGGACGGGTCGTGGCCGTGGTCCGCAGCCGCCGCAGGCGCGAGCGCCTGGGCTCCGCTCCGGCTGCGCCCGAGGCGGGGGCGGGCGGCGCCACGGCCACGGGACCGACGGCCCCGGTCCCGGCCGGGCCGGGGCCGCCGGGCGCCGCGCCCGGGCCCGTCGTTCCCGGAGCCCCGAGCTCGGCCACGAGCGCCGCCAGCGGGCCACGCTCGTGCCACCGGCGTCCGTAGGCCTTGCGGGCCGCCCCCCGCAGCTCGCCCAAGAAGGCCGAGGCCGAGGCGGGGCGCCGGTGCCGGTCGCGGTCGAGGCCCTTGAGCATGAGGGACACCACGGGCTCGGGCACGTCGCGCACGGTGATGTCCTGGAGGCTGATGCCGTGCACGGGGGGCCGCCCCGTGACGAGCTCGCACAGCACCACCGCCGAGGAGTACAGGTCGGTCCCGGCGTCGAGGGGTTCGCCCGCCACGACCTCGGGACTGGCGTAGGCCCGGCTGGGGATGGTGGCGGGCAGGGAGCCCACGTGGCCCACGATGGCCGTGTTGAGGCCGTAGTCGGCCACCTTGGCCACGCCGCCGGTGTCCACGAAGATGTTGTCGGGCCGGATGTCGCCGTGGACGATGCCACGCTCGTGGGCGTGGTCCAGGGAGGTGAGGACGTCCTCCAGGATCCCGAGGGCGTCGAGCACCCGCAGGGGCCCGTCCCGCACGAGGAGCCGGGCCGAGGCCCCCTGGACGTACTCCGTGACGAGGGCCACCCCCCGCTCGTCCTCGAGGTACTCGAGGACCGAGACGTTGTTCGGCTCCCGGATGCGCGACAGGACCTCGGTCTGGCCCCGGAGCTGGGCCCGCATGCCCTGGTCGGCGGAGAGCTCGGGCGCCAGGATGCGGATGGCCACCAGCCGGCCCGTGGCGCGCTGGCGGCCCAGGTGGACCGTGCCCGAGGCGCCAACGCCCAACCGGCCTACGACCTCGTAGGCGTCCGTCCAACTCTCCACGTCGCTCACACCCCCCCCATCCCAGGGTGGCAGAGCCGCTTTCGCATTGGCAACCCATGGGCCCTGGTCATGGCACTATTTTCTCGTCCTGGACCGGGCCCGGGCACGGCCCGGAGGGCTCAGGGGGGCGGGCCGGGACCGGAGACCGCCTCCCCCGCCCCGGCCCGGACCCCGCCCCGGCCCGGGTCCGTGCCCGT
>DATJOV010000098.1:0-6553 GCA_035506735.1 Acidimicrobiales bacterium
CGCGCTCGGTGACCCGGGCGCAGGTGGGGCAGTACCAGCGGGCCTCGAGCCCCACACGGTGCCCGAGCTGTGGATGATGGCGGCACCGCGCGCCGACCGGGCCGTCGACATCACCGACACCTTCGCCGCCAAGATCGCCGCCCTGCGCCAGCACCGCAGCCAGGTGGGCGAGGGGGAGGGTCTCGAGGATCGCCTGCGCCAGTGGGCGGGGGCCTCGGGCCGCCAGGCGGGGATGGGCGAGGGCGGGCTGGCCGAGCTCTTCCAGGTCGTGCCCCTCCCCTGACCGGCCCCCCCTTCACCGGGGGGAGCGGCCCTCACACCCAGCGCAGGTCGTCGTCGGCGCGCTCGGTGACCCGGGCGCAGGTGGGGCAGTACCAGCGGGCCTCGAGCGGCGTCCCGCACGTCCGGTGGTGGGGCCCGGCCTCGATGCCGGCGGTGCGGGCGCCCCAGGCGTCGAGGAGTCGGAGGGCCCCCGCCAGCTCGCGGCCCGACGCCGTGACCCGGTACTCCATGCGGGGCGGTCGGTCGGAGTAGGGAACCGACTCCACGATGCCCCGGTCCTCGAGGCGCTTGAGGCGGGCGCTCAGGACGTTCGGGGCCACCCGGGGGATGGCCTCCTGCAGCTCGCCGAAGCGGCGCGGCCCCTCCAGCAGGGCGTCCACCACCAGCAGGGTCCAGCGATCGCCGACGGCGGCCACAGCGGCATCGAGGCCGGACGTCACGTCGCCCATCCTGGCACGGCCCCATGGGCCCGCCGCCGCCCCGCTGAGCGCCCTCATGTTCCTCCTAGTGACTTGCAACTTACAAGTAACATGCTAGGGTCCCAATCCCGGATCCAGGACCCGCCCGTGGTGCGGGGGTGGTCCGGGACGACACGGCGACCGCCGTCCGGCGGCCGCCCCGAGGGGACGGAGGTCGACATGACGACGGTGCTCGAGGGACTGTCCGAGGCGGTGGCCGAGATCGCCGGGGCGGTGGCCCCGGCCGTGGTGGGCGTGGGCGCAGGGGGCAGCGGGGTGGTGGTGGGCCCGGGCCGCGTCGTGACCAACGCCCACAACCTGCGGGGGGGCGAGGTCGTCGTCACCTTCGCCGACGGGCGCCGGGTCGAGGCCCACGTCGCCGGGGTGGACGTCGACGGCGACCTGGCCGTGCTGGCCGCCGACACCGGGGACGCCCCGGCCCTGCCCTTCGCCCCGGCCCCACCCAACCTGGGGGCGGTCGTGGTGGCCCTGTCCCATCCCGGTGGGCGGGGGGTGCGGGTGGGGGTCGGCCATGTGTCGGCCCTGGACGTGGCGTTCCGGGGACCGGGGGGCCGGCGGCTCACCGGCGCCCTGGAGCACACCGCCCCCCTGGCCCGGGGGTCGTCGGGAGGACCGGTCGTCGACGGGGCGGGCCGGCTCCTCGGGATCGACACCCACCGCGTGGGCGACGGCTTCTACCTGGCCCTCCCCGCCGACGAGGCCCTGGCGGGACGCCTCGAGGCCCTGGGCCGGGGAGAGGTTCCCCGCCGGGCGCGCCTGGGCGTGGCCCTGGCCCCGCCCCAGGTGGCGCGGCGCCTGCGCCGCTCGGTGGGCCTGCCCGAGCGCGACGGGCTGCTCGTCCGGGCCGTCGAGGACGCCGGTCCGGCCGGCCGGGCCGGGATCCGCCAGGGCGACCTCATCGTGGCCGTGGACGGGACCGAGGTCGTCTCGGTGGACGCCCTGGCCGAGGCCCTGGAGGCCGTGGCACCCGGGGCGGCGGTGGAGGTGCGGGTGGTGCGGGGCACCGACGAGGTGACCGTGGCCGTCGGCCTGGACGGCGACGGCGCCACCCAGGAGGGGTCGGCCTGATGAGCGTGACCGTCGACGACCGGGCCGACGCCCTCGGGGCCGACGCCCTCGACGCCTACTCCCGCACCGTCACCGCCGTGGCCGACCGCCTCGTGCCCTCCGTGGCCGGCCTGCGGGTGGAGGGCCGCGGCGGGCGTGGCCCGGGCGGCTCCGGCTCGGCCGTGGTCATCGCCGGGGACGGGCTCCTCGTCACCTCGGCCCACGTGGTGGCCGGGGCCGGAGGGGGGACGGCGACCTTCGCCTCGGGTGAGGAGGCCGCCTTCGACGTCGTGGGCAGGGATCCCCTCTCGGACCTGGCCGTGGTCCGGGCGGCCGGCTCCGGCTATCGCGCCGCCGTCCTGGGCGACGCCGAACGGCTCCGGGTGGGGCAGCTGGTGGTGGCGGTGGGCAACCCCTTCGGCTTCGCCGGGTCGGTCAGCGCCGGGGTGGTGAGCGCCCTGGGGCGGTCCCTGCTGGCGTCCACGGGCGCCTCCAGCCGGCTCGTCGACAACGTGATCCAGACCGACGCCGCGCTGCACCCGGGCAACTCCGGGGGCGCCCTGGCCGTGGCCGACGGGCGGGTGGTGGGCATCAACACCGCCGTCATCGGTCCCGGCATCGGTCAGGGCCTGGGGTTGGCCGTGCCCGTCAACGCCGCCACCCGGGCCGTGATCGGGGCGCTGGCGGCCGGGCGCCGGGTGCGGCGCGCCTACCTGGGCGTGGGAGGCGGATCGCGCCCCCTGGCCCCGGGGACGGCGGGCGTGGGCCGGCAACGACGGGGGGTCGAGGTGGTGTCGGTCGTCGACGGCAGCCCGGCCCACAGGGCCGGGATCCGGACGGGCGACGTCCTCGTGGACGTCGACGGCACCCCCGTCGAGGACGTGGGGACCCTGCAGGGCCTCCTGGGCGAGGACCGCATCGGCCGCAGCGGGACCCTGGGGGTGGTGCGCCACGGCCGGCGGGGCGAGGTCGCCGTGGACTACGCCGAGCTCGAGGGCTGAGCGCCGGCGCCCCGGGTGCCGCCCCCGCCGTCGGCGTGGCAACCTGCGGGTCGCCGGTCGGGTGACCGGTCGACCCGGCACCGGGCGTCGGCGGAGGGTTCCCCATGGTCAAGCTCACCTGTCTCGTGCGGCGCAAGGCCGGCATGTCCCCCGAGGAGTTCCACGCCTACTGGCGCCACCGCCACGGGCCCCTCGTGCTCTCGACCCGCAGCGGCAGCCACGTGCTGCGCTACGAGCAGCACCACCGGCCCCTGTCCGACTACGGCGCCGCCGACGACGGCGGCTACGACGGCGTCACGGTGCAGTGGTTCGCCTCCATGGACGAGTACCGGGCCCACATGGCCGAGGACGACTTCGCCACGGTGTGGGCCGACCTCCCGCAGTTCCTCGACGTCGACCGCCTGGCCTTCGTCGTGACCGAGGAGCCGGTGGTCCTCCTGGACGGGCCCACGGCCTGACTCACCCCGGGCCGCCGCCCAGGGCCGAGCCCCCCACCACCGCCGCGGCCAGGTGGACGCCGCCGCCCGATCCCTCGAAGGCGGCGTCACCGAAGGCGAAGACCCCGCCGTCGGCCGCCACCAGCCAGTAGCCCCCGCTCCCGGGGCCGGGCAGGAGCGCCACCACGGGGGCGGCCAGGCGCACGCCCGCCGGCCACCCGAAGTTCTCGGCGTTGCCGAAGGCGAGCACGTCCCCGTCGGCCGCCACCACCCAGTAGCCCCCGCCCTGGGGCATGGCGGCCAGGGCGGTGACCCGGGCACCCAGCGGCGTGGCCCCCGTCGAGCCGAGGAACGGGGCGTCGCCGAAGGCGAAGACCCCCCCGTCGCTTCCCACCAGCCAGTAGCCCCGGCCGTCGGGCGTGGCGGCCATGCCCACCACGGGGGCGGCCAGCCGGCGCCCGCCGGTGGAGCCGAGGAAGGGGGCGTCGTAGGCGAAGACCCCCCCGTCGCTCGCCACCAGCCAGTAGCCCCCGGTGGCGGGATCGGAGGCCCCGCCCACCACGGGGGCGGCCAGCCGGCGCCCCCCCATCGACCCGTCGAAGGCGGCGGCCCCGTAGGGGAAGACGCCCCCGTCGCCGGCCACCAGGCGGTAGCCCTCGGCCGGCTGACCCGCCTCCACCACGGGGACCCCGCCCTCGAAGTCGACCGCGGCCATCCACAGGCTCCGGACGTCGCCGTCGGCGTAGGCGTAGTCGCTGCTCGGTCCGTCCCAGGCGTGGTACGCCATCCACCACTGCCCGGAGGGGTCCTGCACCAGGGACTCCCCACCGGGACCCAGGCGCTCGGCGTCGGAGTGCACGACGGGGGTGGCGTCGGGGGTGGTGCACGGCCCCAGGGGACCGGCGCACGAGGCGTAGCCGACCCCGTAGCCGGCGCTGTCCCACAGGCCGCCCGAGAAGAACAGGACGTGGGCCCCGCCCTCCTCCACCATGGCCGGGGCCTCGAGGGTGGTCTCCCACGGCTCGTCCTGGGTGAGCACGGCGTAGGCCCCCGAGGCCAGGGCCGAGCCGTCCGGCGTGAGCTGGGCACCCCAGATGGTGGCGGGCAGGGCCGAGGTCCCGCTGTTGGACTTCCAGTACAGGTAGAGCGTGCCGTCGCCGTCCACGAAGGGGTCGGGGTCGATGGAACCGCCCAGGCCGACCTGGCACACGAGGGGCCCGGCGGAGGTGTCGCTGAAGGGACCCGTGGGAGCGGAGGCCACCGCCTCGGAGATGCACTCGGCCCCGTCGTCGGCCACCTCGGTGGCGTAGTACATGACGAAGTGGCCGCCGATCTCGACGACCCCGGGTGCCCACGTCTGGCCGAAGGTGGACCACGCCGGGAGCACGGGCAGGGCGTCGCCCACCGGCTGCCAGTGCTCGAGGTCGGTGGACTCGAGCACGGGGATGTTCCGGAGGTCGCTGCCGGTCGTGTAGGCGTAGTAGGTCGACCCCACCCGGATCACGTCGGGGTCGGGGGCGTCGCCGTCGTAGACCGGCGCGTCCACGTCGACGCCCGCTACCACGGTGTCGTGGGACGTCCCCGGCGCCGCCGGGGCAGAGGCGGCGGAGGCGGCGCCGGCCGGCAGGGCCAGGAGGGCGAGCCAGGACAGGACCACAAGGAACGGGGCCGCCCCCGCCGTGCGCCGCATGGCCGGTGCCGTCCGGTGGGGCCGGGGCGGCCTGCTCAGCGGGCCAGCTGGCGCAGCACGTAGTTGAGGATGCCCCCGTGGCGGAAGTAGTCCGCCTCCATGGGGGTGTCGATGCGCACCCGGGCGTGGAACTCCACGTCGCCGGCCCGCACCGTGAGCTCCTTGGGGACGTCGCCCCGGGCCAGGGCCTCGAGGCCCACCACGTCCACCACCTCCTCCCCGGTGAGCCCCAGCCCGGCCACCGAGTCCCCGGTGCCGAACTGGAGGGGGAGGATGCCCATGCCGACCAGGTTGGACCGGTGGATGCGCTCGAAGCTCTCGGCGATCACGGCCCGCACGCCCAGGAGGGCCGGCCCCTTGGCGGCCCAGTCGCGCGACGAGCCCGAGCCGTACTCCTTGCCCGCCAGGACCACCAGCGGGACCCCCTCGGCGGCGTAGCGCATGGCGGCGTCGTAGATCGTGGTCTGCTCCCCGTCCGGCAGGTGCCGGGTGACGCCCCCCTCGGTGCCCGGGGCCAGGAGGTTGCGGAGGCGGATGTTGGCGAAGGTGCCGCGCATCATCACCTCGTGGTTGCCCCGCCGGGCCCCGTAGGAATTGAACTCGGAGGGCTCGACGCCGTGCTCGCTGAGGTAGCGCCCCGCCGGCGAGGTGGGGCGGATCGAGCCGGCCGGGGAGATGTGGTCGGTGGTGACGCTGTCGCCCAGGACGGCCAGCACCCGGGCGCCGGTGATGTCGGGCACGGGGGGCGGTTCCGCCCCCACCCCGGCGAAGAACGGGGGCCGCAGCACGTAGGTGGAGCCGGCGTCCCAGGCGAAGGTGCCCCCGCCCGCCCCGCCGATGTCCTGCCAGCGCTCGTCCCCCTCGAACACCGAGGCGTAGCGGGACCGGTACATGGCCGACGTGACGGACCGGCCCACGGCCTCCCCGACCTCCTCGGGCGAGGGCCACACCTCGTGCAGGTAGACGGGGTGCCCGGCCTCGTCGGTGCCGAGGGGCTCGGTGGTGAGGTCGAGGTCCATGGTGCCGGCCAGGGCGTAGGCCACCACCAGGGGGGGCGAGGCCAGGTAGTTGAGGCGGACGTCGGGGTGGATGCGCCCCTCGAAGTTGCGGTTCCCCGACAGCACGGCCGCCACCGACAGGTCGCCCTGGCGCACGGCCTCGCTCACCCCCGGCAGCAGGGGCCCGGAATTCCCGATGCAGGTGGTGCAGCCGTAGCCCACCAGCGAGAAGCCCAGCTCCTCGAGGGGGGCCAGCACCCCGGCGCGCTCGTAGTTGTCCATGACGACGCGCGAGCCGGGGGCGAGGGAGGTCTTGACCCACGGCTTGGTGCGCAGGCCACGCGCCCGGGCCTTGGCCGCCAGCAGCCCCGCCGCCAGCATCACCTGGGGGTTGGACGTGTTGGTGCAGCTCGTGATGGCGGCGATGACGACGTGGCCGTCGGCCACCTCGGCCCGCCCCCCGTCCCCGGTGCCCTCGGCGCGGCGCAGCACGAGCTCCTCGTCCCGCCGGTCCTGCGCCGCCGCCAGGACGTGGCGGAAGCCGCCCTTGGTGGCCGACAGGGCCACCCGGTCCTGGGGCCGGGCCGGGCCGGCCAGGCTGGGCTCGACGCTGGCCAGG
>DATJOV010000099.1:0-2181 GCA_035506735.1 Acidimicrobiales bacterium
TGCCCCGCAGCAGCTGCAGCACGTGGAGCCGCTCGTCGGCGTGGGAGCGGGGATTGGTGAGGACGCTGTCGGGCCGGATGGTGCCCGACAGCACCCGCAGCAGCGAGATCTTGCCCACGTAGGGGTCGGAGATGGTCTTGAACACCTGGGCCAGGGGCTGGGCGGCGGGATCGCAGGCCACCTCGGCCATGGCGTCGCCGGCCCGGACCCGGGCCGGGGGGCGGGCGTCGGGGGCGGGGGCGATCTCGGCCAGGAGGGAGGCCAGGCGGTCGACGCCCACCCCGGTGGTGGCCGAGCCGCACACCACCGGGAACACCAGGCCCTGGGCCACCCCGTGGGCCAGGGTGGCCTCGAGCTCGACCCCGCTCGGGACGTCGCCCTCGAGGTAGCGCTCCATGAGGGCGTCGTCGCCCACCACGATGCCCTCCACCAGCTGCTCCCGCACCTCGTGCTCGGTGGCGGCCAGGTCGTCGGGGATGGGGCCCGACACCGGCGCGCCCCCCTCGTAGATGATGGCGGTGTCGGTGAGGAGGTCGGCGATCCCCCGGAAGCCCGACTCCTCGCCCACGGGCAGCTCCAGGGGGGCGATGCCGGCACCGAAGCGCTCCCGCAGGGCGGCCAGGGTGCGGTCGAAGCTCGAGCGCTCCCGGTCGAGCTTGTTCACGAACACCAGCCGGGGCAGGCCCAGCTCGGCGGCCAGGTTCCAGGCCGCTTCGGTCTGGGCCTCGATGCCCTCGACCGCGCTCACCACCAGGACCACCAGGTCGACCACCGAGCACGCCGCCCGCACCTCGCCGAAGAAGTCGGCGTAGCCGGGGGTGTCGATGACGTTGATCTTGACGTCACCCACCAGGCACGGGGCCAGGGCCAGCGACAGCGACATGTGGCGCTTGGCCTCTTCGGGCTCGAAGTCGCTCACGGTGGAGCCGTCGTCCACCTTCCCCTGGCGGGTGATGGCCCCCGTGCTGAACAGCAGCGCCTCGGCCAGGGTCGTCTTGCCCGCCCCGTTGTGCCCGACCACGGCGACGTTGCGGATGCGAGACGGTGGATAGCTCGGCATCCCCCCACCTCCCTCCCTCGGTCCTCCCGGCGTGCGCCCGCCGTGGTGGCAGCCTAGCGAGGGCAGGGCGCGCCAGTCGGGGGGCCCGGGGGGTCCGCACCCCGGCTGGTAGACTGGGGGCGAGGCCTCGCGGAGGACGACACCCCCCATGTTCGACGGTCGCTGGCGCGACGCGGTTGACCGCACCACCAAGCCCGTGGGCCGGGCGCTCGTCCGGGCCCGGATCACCGCCGACGTCCTGACGGTCGTCGGCCTGGTGATGTCGGTCGTCACCGCCCTGGTGGTGGGGTCGGGCCATCTGGCGCTCGGCATCGTGATGCTCTTCCCCACCGGGTTGCCCGACCTGTTCGACGGGCCCGTGGCCAAGGCCTCGGGCCGGGCCTCGGTGCGCGGAGCGTTCTTCGACTCGGTGGCCGACCGCATCGCCGACGCCTTCCTCTTCGGCGGGGTGGCCTGGTACCTGGCGGCCCGCCACCACGGTGTCGCCGTCCTCCTGCCCTTCGCCGCCCTGGCCATCACCGCCCTGATCTCGTACCAGCGGGCCAAGGCCGAGCTCCTGGGGCTGCCCGCCAAGGGCGGGCTCATGGAGCGGGCCGAGCGCTTCATCCTCCTCGGGTTCTGCTTCATCGCCGGCGCCGTCTCGGCCTCGGCCTTCGTGCCGGCCCTGTGGGTCTTCCTGGGCCTGCTGACCCTCACCGCGGCGGGGCGATTCGTGAGCGTGTGGCGGGTGGCGGAGGGACCGCCTCCGGTGGCGGCGACCGTGGCACGAGCCACTGAGGACGACGACGCCCGGCGCTCCCTGGGACGCTGGCGGGAGGGGCGGGTCGACTCGCGCTGGAGGACCTGGCGCGAGACCAGGGCCCAGCGTGACGGGGCCGTGGTCGGGGCCGCGGGGAGCGCCGTCACGGCCCGGGCCCACCGCCGGGCCGACCAGCCCTCGGGGCGGTGGCGAGCCCGCCGGGCCGGTGCCCAGGCCAGCCGGTCGGGTCGTATCTGGCGGGCGCGACGCGCCGCCCGTCCCACCTCGCGACCGGGCCGGCGGCCCTCGGCGCGCGGCCTGTAGCCCGTCTGCAGCGGCGTGGCCACCGCAGCGTCCGAGGACCGGCGCGGCGCCGACCCCG
>DATJOV010000100.1:0-5408 GCA_035506735.1 Acidimicrobiales bacterium
CTCGAGGAGGCCGTCCAGATCTGCCGGGCCATGTTCCGCCAGGAGCACCCCAGCTTCGAGGGCCGCTACTACCGCATCGCCGACGCCTGGAACCTGCCCCGCCCCGTCCAGCCCGGGGGACCGCCCATCCTCATCGGGGGCGGGGGCGAGCGCCGCACCCTGCGCCTGGTGGCCCAGTACGCCGACGCCTGCAACATCACGGGCGACCCCGACACCGTGCGGCACAAGGTCGAGGTCCTCCGCCAGCACTGCGCCGCCGTGGGGCGGGACCCGGCCGAGGTCACGGTGACCCGCCTCAGCACCCTGGTCCTCACCGGCTCCCCGGACGAGACCGAAGGGGTGCGGGGCCTCCTCCACGACGCCGCCGGGGAGCAGGCCTCGGGCGCCGACGTGGGACAGGAGGAGGACATCGTGGCCCGGGTGGAGGAGCTCGTCGACGCCGGGGTGCAGTACCTCATCGTCAACATGCCCACGGCGGGCGAGGAGGCCATCCACCGGGTGGGGACGGTCCTCGGGACCCGCTTCCCCGACCGCCCCTGACGGGCCCGCCCCTGGACCGGGCCCCGCGCCGGGGGGCGCCCGGACCCGGCGCTCAGGGGAGGAAGCGGGTGTAGTCGTCGAGCACGGCCCGCACCTCGTCGTCGCCGCCCCCCGACGGCACCCGCAGGACCACCTCGGTGCAGCCCACCTCGGCCAGGTGCTCGAGCTTGGCCGGGTCGGGGAGGGTGCCGAAGGGGACGATCTCCAGGGTGTCGGGATCCCGTCCGGCCCGGGCCAGGGCCCGGCGCAGCTCGAGGCGGGCCGGGCCGATGCCGGCCCCGCCGATGGGCATCCAGCCGTCCCCCAGCTCGGCCACCGCCGCCGCCAGGGCCGGACCGGCCGCCCCCCCGAAGAGGGTGCGCAGGCGGGGCTGCTGGACGGGCTTGGGCCAGGCGAAGCACGGGGGCAGCTCCACGTGGTCCCCGTGGAACTCGGCCTCCTCCTCGCTCCACAGGGCCCGCATGCACAGGAGCTTCTCCCGGGCGATGTCCCGGCGCCGGGCGAAGTCGACCCCGTGGTCGGCGGCCTCGGCCCGGTTCCAGCCGTAGCCGACGCCGAGCACGATCCGCCCCCGGGCCAGGCGGTCCAGGGTGGCCAGCTGCTTGGCCAGGACGATGGGATCGTGCTGGGCCACGAGCAGGACCCCGGTCCCCAGGGTGATGCGCTCGGTCACGGTGGCGGCCGCCGCCAGGGCCACCAGGGGGTCGAGGGTGCGCCGGTAGTCCTCGAGGCGCACCCCGCCCACGAGCGAGGGGGGCTCGGCCTGGTGCACGGGGAGGTGGGTGTGCTCGGGGACGTAGAGCGAGGCGAAGCCCCGCTCCTCGACCTCGCGGGCCAGTCGGTCCGGCCCCATGGACAGGTCGGTGACGACGGTGGTGATGCCGATGCGCACGGACGGGCGATCAGGCGTCGTCGTCGGGCGGGCCCGACCAGAACTGCTGGGGATCGCTGGCCGGGAAGGACTCCTCGTCGGCCTCGTCGATCTCCTCGTCGCTCCCGTGCTCCGGGGTCGTCCGGCCCGGGTCGTCGTGGTGCCCGTGGTGGGGGGGACGCACGGTCCGACCCTATCCGGTGATCGACGTCAGCCAGCGGGCGAGGTAGTCCCGCTCCCCCGGGGTGAGGTTGCGGTCGGCCAGGCGCCGTTCCACCACCACCCCCAGCAGGGCCCGGGCCTCGGGGCGCTGCCCGGTGGCGGCCAGGAAGGCCTCCACGAAGGCGCTGCGGCGGGACCGGAGGAGGCGCTGCACCAGGGCCGGACCGGGGGCCTCGGAGCTGTCCAGGATGACCCAGGTGGAGGCCACGTCGAGCGCCGGGGGGCCGCACCCGGCGTTGGCCCAGTCGATCACCACGGGGCCGGCCCCGGTCATGAGGACGTTCAGGGGATGGAGGTCCTGGTGGAGCACGGCGGTACCGGGGCCCAGGGACCGCAGCCCGGCCGGGGCGGTGACGGCCCCCAGGCGGAGGTGCAGGTCGGCCAGGAGGCGGGCCAGCTCCCGCTGGCGCCAGGGCCGGCGCACCAGGACCTGGAGCATGGAGGGCCCCTCGATCCGGTCCATGACCAGCTCCCGGCCCTCGGCCCGCACCTCGCGCACGGCCGGGACGGGGTAGCCGGCCCGGCGCACGTGCTCCATGACCTCGGCCTCCCGCACGAGGGGGCGCCCGGTGCGGGAGCGGCGCAGGACCAGACCCGGTCCCCAGTCGAGGATGTCGGCGTCGCGCCCCCGGGCCAGGAGGCGCTCCCCCAGGGCCGGGGAGGGTGGCTCGGGGTCGGACACCGACCCTGTCTACTCGGGGTGGGACATCGGCCCTGTCTGCTCGGGGTCGGACACCGACCCTGTCTACTCGGGGTCGGGCACCGACCCTGTCCAGACGCCGACGGGCGCGCCCGGACACCCGGGCGCGATCATGGGGCGTGCGGGTGCGCCGGACCTTTGCCTTCCTCGACCTGTCGGGGTTCACCGCCCTGACCGAGTCCGAGGGCGACGAGCGGGCCGTCACCATCCTCGGGGTCTTCCGGGCCGCCCTGCGCGACATCTGCTCGCGTCGCGGCGTGCGCATCGCCAAGTGGCTCGGGGACGGGGCCATGCTGGTGAGCGTCGAGACCATGTCCCTGGTGGCCGCCGCCCTGGAGACGAAGTCGGCCATCGAGGCCGCCCCCGAGCCCATCACCCTCAAGTGCGGGGTCACCACGGGGGCGGTGATCCTGCTCGAGGGGGACGACTACGTGGGCCACGCCGTCAACGTGGCGGCCCGCCTGTGCGACCTGGCCGTGGGGCACGAGATCCTGGCGGCGGCGGCCGTGGTGCCCGACATCCCGCCCTGGGCCACGGTGGAGGTGGGCGAGCCCATGCTGGTGCGGGGCCTCGAGCAGGCGGTCGAGGTGGTGCGGCTGGGGTTGCCCGCCACCGATCCCGACAGCCACCCCGACCCGGTGTGCCGCATCCCCCTCACCCCGGCCACGGCCGTGGCCCGGCGCCGCGACACCGACGGGACCGAGGTCCTATTCTGCGCCGAGAGCTGCGCCGAGATGTGGGGGCAACGGCGCACCCCGGCCCCCCTGGAGACCGGGGCCCTGCGGGAGATGTGGCTGCGCTGATCGCCTGAGGGCCACCCGGGCGCCGGGGCCGGGCGGGGAGCCGCCCCCTCGTCAGCGGTCGGTGCCGGGATGGCGGGTGAGGTCGGCGGCCCTGGTCATCTTGGCCCCCTGGGGCCGCGCCGCCGGGCGCGGCGTCACGTCGACGTCGGAGGCCCGGGCCCGCAACGCCCCCACCGTGCACTGCTCCCGGGGCCGGTGGGCGAAGGGGTCGAAGCGGTAGTGGTGCATGGCGTTGCGGTGCGTGATGCGGTCGATGTCGTCGTCCGGCACCCCGTCGAGGGAGGCCATGAGGGTCTCGGGCGAGGTGGGCCAGGTGGAGTCGGAGTGGGGGTAGTCCGCCTCCCAGCACATGGAGTCCAGGCCCACGCGGTGGCGCAGCTCCACCCCGGCGGGGTCGTCGATGAAGCACGTCACCACCCGCTCGGCGAAGACCTGGCTGGGGAGCTTGTCCCCGAAGTCCTGCCCCGTCCAGCGGTGGTGGCGGGTGTAGATCCAGTCCATGCGGTCCAGGAAGTAGGGGATCCAGCCCACCCCGCCCTCGGACAGGGCCACCTTGAGGGTGGGGAACTTGCGCAGCACGGGCGACCACAGGAGGTCGGCGGCGGCCTGGACGATGTTGACGGGCTGCAGCCCGATGAGGACGTCGATGGGGGCGTCGGGGGCGGTGACCACCAGCGACGACGACGAGCCGATGTGGAGGCACACCAGCGTGCCCTCGTCGCAGCACGCCGACCAGAAGGGGTCCCAGTGGTCGGTGTGGAAGCTGGGCAGCTTGAGCTTGGCCGGGTTCTCCGAGAAGGACACGGCGTGGCAGCCCTTGCCCGCCACCCGCCGCACCTCGGCCGCCATGGCGGCGGGGTCCTGGATGGGGGGCAGGGAGAGCGGGATGAAGCGTCCCGGGTAGGTGCCGCACCACTCGTCGATGTGCCAGTCGTTGTAGGCCCGGAGCACGGCCAGGCCCAGCTCGGGGTCCGACGCCTTGGCGAAGAGCTGGCCGCAGAGCTGGGGGAAGGAGGGGAAGCACATCGAGGCCAGGACCCCGTTGGCGTCCATGTCCCGCACCCTGTCGTGGATGTCGTAGCAGCCCGAGCGGATCTCGGCGAAGGAGGTGGGCTCGATGCCGTACTCCTCCACGGGCCGGCCCGACACGGCGTTGAGGCCGATGTTGGTGGCCTCCTTGCCGTCGAAGCGCCAGATCTCGGTGCCGTCGTCGCGCACGTCGACGCGCGGCGCCCGGTCGGCGAAGCGGGCCGGCAACCGCCCCTCGAACATGTGGGGGGGCTCCACCACGTGGTCGTCGACGCTCACGAGCACCAGGTCCTCGAGCTGCATCGGCCCCTCCCCGTCCGGCCCGGCGCGGGCGCCCGGGCCCGGCACCGTCCCGTTCCCTGACACGCGTGTCGGAGATCACACTATCGTCGGCGCCGTGACCGCACCGGGGCCGGGGCAGCCCGCCGCGTCGGGGGCCGAGCCCGCCGGTGGTGCCATGGCCCTGGCCGGCCTGCGCATCCTCGATTTCACGCGCCTGGGCTTCGGGGCCCAGGCCACCCTGATCTGCGGCTGCCTGGGGGCCGAGGTCATCCGGGTGGAGAGCACCCGCTTCCCCGACGCCATCCGCGTCATGCCCCCCTTCGTGCCCGACCCGGGCCAGCGGGGCGAGGGCTTCGGGGCCGCCACCCTGGCCAACGCCACCGCGGCGTCGAGCCCCAACCGGGGCGGGATCTTCTACAAGTACAACACCGGGGGAAAGAAGAGCATCACCGTCGACGCCCGCCACCCCAAGGGGCTGGCGCTGCTGGAGGAGCTCGTGACCCGCAGCGACGTGGTGACCGAGAGCTTCGCGGCGGGGACCCTGGCCCGCTGGGGTCTGCCCTACGAGCGCCTGGCGGCCCTGCGCCCCGACCTCGTGTACGTGTCGATGTGCGGCTTCGGCCACGAGGGGCCCGACACCGCCCACGTCACCATGGGCCCCACGGCCCAGGCCCTCACCGGGTCCACCTTCATGGTGGGCCTCCCCGGGCGCCCCCCGGCCGGGTGGTCCTTCTCGTACCTCGACCACGTGGGGGGCTACCTGGGCGCCATGGCCGTCCTGGCCGGCGTGGCCCACCGGCGCCGCACGGGCGAGGGCCAGCACATCGACGTGTCCCAGCTCGAGCCGGCCACGGCCCTGGCGGGGGCGCTCCTGCTCGACGCGGCGGTCAACGGGCGCCCGGCGCGGCGCCCGGGCTTCCCCACCGGGAACCGCCGGGACCACCCCCCCGCCGCCCCCTCG
>DATJOV010000101.1:0-6347 GCA_035506735.1 Acidimicrobiales bacterium
GCCCGCACCAGGGTGGCCACCAGGCCGGGGTAGCCGAGCTCGAGGCGCCAGTCCTCGCCGCAGGTGCGGCTCCCCACCACCAGCAGGGCCACCCGCTGGTGCGAGGCCACCCGCACCTCGGCCCGGCCCCGCAGGGTGAGGACCGCCCCCCGGGACTGCCACCAGTCGTCGCGCCCCCCCACCACGGGGGGGCGCTCGAAGCGGCCCCACTCCACCGCCGTGACGAGGCGGGTGGCCCAGGCCACGGCCTCGGCCTGCACCACGGCCCGGCCCCCGGCCGGGAGCCCGGCGTACCAGCGGGCCCACCACGGGGCCCGGGCCGGGCCGCCCGGCTCCTCCAGATCGGCCACGGCCTCGGCCAGCACCCCGGCCACGGCGGCGGCGGGGGCGCAGCCCGCCCCCCGGACGCAGCGGGCCACGGCGGCGACGCCCACGGCCCGGCGACAGCCCCGGGGCGAGGGGGCGAAGGGGGGCTCGGGCTCCCGGCAGCGCTCGGGGCTGCGATGGGCCAGGAGGAGCCGGTGACCGTCGAGCTGGAGGCGCTCCCCGTCGGGGAGGTCGCCCGCCAGGGCCTCGAGGTCGTCGGCCACCCGGCATCGCAGGGCCCCGAGCTCCTCCGTCCCCGACGCCATCCGGGCCGGGGCGGCCAGGACGTCGGCCAGGCGCCGGGCCCGGGGCACCCCCAGCCCGGGGCCGGCCGGGGCCGGTCCGGCCGGGGCCACCACCGTGGTCACGTCTGCGCCTCCCCGCCGTCGAGGCGGCCGGCCCGCACCACGGCCGTGCCGGCCCGCTCCTGGCCGGGAGGGCAGTGGGGGAGCCCGGCGCACCAGGCGCACAGGGGGTTGGGGGTGCGGGCCGGCTCGCGCCCGGCCGCCAGCCGGCACAGGGCGGCGGCGCCGTCGAGGACCCGGCGCAGGGCGCCGTGCAGGGTGTCCTCGCCCACCGGCTCCACGTCGAGGTCGCCCGTGGCGCTGTAGTAGGTGGCGATGCGGAAGGGCGGGGCGCCGGCCCGCAGGGTCTCGAGCAGGGCGTAGAAGGCGAGGTCGCCGCGGTGCTCGAGGCGCCGGCCCCCGGACTTGAGCTCCACCAGGCACACCGAGGCCCGGGGGCCGGCCGGGCCCCCCAGGACGAGGTCGATGACGCCGGCCAGCACCACCCGCCCCCCGCACACCGGGATCTCCAGGCGCTCCTGGGTGCGCGCCATCCACCCCGCGCCGGGCACGGGCCAGCGCTCCCCCACCCCGGCAGCGTGGCGCCCCACCTCCTCCACGAGGTCGCGGCGCCGCCCGGCGTCGAGGGCGGCCACGTAGGCCAGGAGGTCGTCGTCCCCCTCCACCTCCACCGCCGCCAGGGCGTCGGCCCACGGGTCGCCGATGGCCCCCACCGTCACCCACTGCCGGAACAGGGCGTCGACCAGGGTGCCCCGGGCCAGCTCCACCGACAGGGGCCGGGCCCGGGCCCGGCACGCCGCCAGGTGGGCCTCGCACACGAGCACCTGGTTGAGGGCCTCCTTGGTCACCCGCACCGTGGCGGTGCCGGGGACCAGGGCCACGGCGGGGGCGAGGGCGTCCTCGAGCCACTCCCGCAGCCCCCCGGCCAGCCCCGGGTCCACCACCGGGCGGGCCCCGCTCCCACCCCGGAGGCGCTCGAGGAGCTCGGTCCCGTGCACGGGGCGGGGGGCGAGGAGGGGCACGAGGCCAGGATGCCCCAGGGCTGTGACGGGGGCCCGGATGCCCCCGGGCCCCACCCGGGCAGGGCCCGAGGCGGCCCCCCGGTACGCTGGGTGGGTCATGGACGCGCCTGTCGGCGGGGCTCCGCCGGGACCCTCGCGCCGCCCCCGGGGCCGGCCGTGAGCGTGGCCTTCGGCGTGGTCTTCGCCGTCTTCGTCCTCCTCGTCCTGGGCGTGGCCGTGCTGTCGGTGCGCTGGAGCGTGCGGCGCGACCGGGCCGCCCGAGCCGCCCGGTCGGGAACCCCGGACCCGGTCACGGGCCCGGGGCCGGGAGCGAGCCCGGGCGACGGCGCCCCGGGGGCTCCCCGCCGCCCCGGCACCCGCCCGTGAGGCGGCCTCCCCCCCGGGGCCGGGCCCGGGGTTCCCCCGCCGGGACCGTCCGTGGGCGAGGATGGGCGGGGCCGCACCCGGCCCTCGTCGCCGCCGGGCCGCCCCCGTTCCCATGCCCGTGACCGGACCCCCACCACCCCCGGCGCCGCGCCCCGACCCCGTCCTCCCGGGCGGGGTCTTCGTGGCCTCGGGGCCGACCCGCCGGGCCCCGTCGTGGCCCACCGGGTCGCGCCGGGGGGCGCCCGCCGCCCCGGCCCGGTGGTGGGCGGGACGGGCCCGGCGCCTGCGGCCGGCCCGGCGCAAGGTCCGCACCGCCTTCGTCTTCGCCGGGGGCGGGGCCCGGGGCTCGGCCCAGGTGGGGATGCTCCAGGCCCTCCTGGCCCGGGGCATCGGCGCCGACGCCGTCTACGGCGCCTCGGTGGGGGCCATCAACGCCGCCGGCTACTGCGCCCAGCCCACCGCGGCCGGGGTGGACCGCATGGTGGAGCGGTGGCGGGCCATCACCCGCGAGGACGTCTTCCCCCAGGGCCGCTTCCCCACGCCGTGGCGCTACCTCCAGCAGCGCGAGGCGGTGCACCCCAACGACGGGGTGCGCAAGATCATCGACACCGAGCTCACCTTCGAGCGCCTGGAGCAGAGCCCCATCCCCCTGGAGGTGGTGGCCACCTCCCTCACCGACGGGCGCACCCAGTGGTTCACCGACGGCCCGGCCACGGAGCGGATCCTGGCCTCGGCCGCCCTCCCGGCCCTGCTGCCCCCGGTCGAGATCGACGGCGAGCACTTCATCGACGGCGGCGTGGTCGACAACGTCCCCATCGGCCGGGCCATCGCCCAGGGGGCCGAGCGCATCTTCGTCCTCCTGTGCGGGCCGCTGCACTACACCCCCCACCGCTACCGCCGCCCGGTGGAGGCCGTCCTCACCGCCTTCTTCATCGGCGTGCACGCCAAGTTCGCCCGCGAGCTCGAGCACCTGCCCGAGGGGGTCGAGGTGGTGGTGTTCACCGTCGACACCGAGCCGGTGAGCCGCTACGACGACTTCTCGAGCACCGACGCCCTCATCGCCGCCGGGCGCGCCAACGCCAACACCGTGCTCGACTTCTACGAGCGCGGCGGCGTGGGCGAGACCTTCCGTCCCGACCCGGCCCGGGGGGCCGCGGGCCCGGGCGAGGCCGCCACCGAGGACGAGGCCGTCTGAGCCGCGCCGGCACCGGCGCCGGGCTCAGGACCCGGACAGGCCCTCGGGGGGCCGGCGGGCCACGTGCCACCCGGCCGAGGACACGGTGCGGGGCTCGCACAGGACGCAGCCCTCGGGGCAGGCGAAGGGGAGGGACTGGTTGGCCCCCACCCGGCACCGCTCGAGCTTCTCCCCGCGCGGCGTGGTCTGCATGATGTAGTGCCGGCAGTCGGCGTTGACGGCCATGGCCCATTCTGGCCCACCACGCCCCGGAGCGGGAGTCCGCCCCTCGGGGGGCGTCGGCTAGCGTCGGTCGGGTGGACTCCCCGGTCTCCACGCGCCAGCTCCTCCGGTGGAGCGAGAGCCTGGCCGGCATCGCCCGCACCGGTCTGGGATTCACCGAGAGCCTGTACGAGCGCGAGCGCTTCGAGGAGGTCCTGCGGGTGGCGGCCGACATCTCGGTGGCGGCGTCGGAGGGGTCGTCCGGGGTGGAGGACGCCGAGGAGCTGGTGGAGGAGTGGATGAGGGCCGTGGGCGAGGGCGTCCCCGGCTACGTGACCCCCAAGGTGGCCGTGGGGGCGGCCGTGGGCAACGACCGGGGGGAGCTGCTCCTCGTCAAGCGGGCCGACTCCGGGGTGTGGCTCTATCCCACCGGATGGGCTGACGTGGGGTACTCGGCGGCCGAGGTGGTGGTCAAGGAGGTGCTGGAGGAGACCGGAATCGAGGCCGAGCCGGTGCGCCTCATCGCCGTGCTCGACGGCCTGCGCCTGGGCTTCACCCGGGTGCCGCTCTACTCCCTCGTCTTCCACTGCCGGGCCGTGGGAGGGGAGCTGCGGGCCCACCCCCTCGAGTGCGCCGACGTGGGCTGGTTCGCCCCCGACGCCCTGCCCGTCCCCCTGGCGGGGGCGGAGCGCTGGGGCCGCCACGTCTTCGCCGCCCTGCGCGGCGAGCACGTGGACGTGCTGTTCGACCGTCCCCGCCGCCCCATGTGGCGGGGCGAGCAGCCGCCCGGCTGACGACGCCGGGCCACGTCCTCAGGGGGCGTCGAGCTCGGGCTCGCCCCGCCCCTCGGCGTCGAAGCGGAACCCCACCCCCCGCACCGTCACGAGGTACTGGGGCCGGGCCGGGTCGCGCTCGAGCTTGACCCGCAGGCGCCGGATGTGGGTGTCGAGGGTCCTGGTGTCGGCCAGGTCCCGCCCCGACCACAGGCGGTCGATGAGCTCCTCCCGGGTGCGCACCTGCCCCGGGGGGGAGAGCAGGAGGGCCAGGAGGTCGAACTCGCGGCGGGAGAAGTGCACGGGGTGCTCCCCCACCGCCACCACCCGGCGGGCGAAGTCGACGCGCACGGGACCGGCCACCACCACGTCGGAGCGGGGGGCTGGCTCGGGGGCGGGGGGGGCCGGCATGGCGAAGGGCGGCGGCGCCACCCGGCGCAGCACGGCCTGGATGCGGGCCACCAGCTCGCGCAGGCGGTAGGGCTTGGTGACGTAGTCGGCGGCGCCGAGCTCGAGGCCGAGCACGATGTCGACCTCGGTGTCGAGGGCGCTCACCATGATGACCGGGACGGGGGCGATGTCGCGCATGCGCCGGCACACCTCGGTCCCCGACATGCCCGGGAGCAGCACGTCCAGCAGCACCAGGTCGGGCGGGCGCTGGGCGAAGCGGCGCAGGCCGTCGAGGCCGTCGGCGGCCAGCTCGACCTCGTAGCCCTCGGTGCCGAGCCCCGACTGCAGGGCCTCGCGGTAGGACTCCTCGTCCTCGACCACCAGGATCCGCACCTTGCCCCCGGCATCGCCCTCGTCCGTGGGGACCACCTCGGCCGCCGTCACGGCCGGGCCCGGCCCGTGCGCTGGGGCCGGTCGGGCGAGTGGCGCTGGGTGGTCATGACCACGACCCGGGCCACGACGATGAGGGCCAGCACCACCAGGATGAGGAGGAGGGCGGCGTCGTTGGCCCGCTGGTGGGCCAGGGTGCTGGGCTGGTTGAAGTCGGTCCACACGTTGTAGGTCAGGTAGCCGATGGGCGAGTCGTGCACGCCCAGGGTGGGCGAGCGCGAGCTGTACCCGGCCGTGTACAGCAGCGGCGCCGTCTCGCCCACGGAGATGGCCAGCGCCAGGATGAGCCCGGTGGTGATGCCGGGCAGGGCCGGGCGCAGCACGAGGCGCCGCAGGGTGGCCCCGCTGCTCATGCCCAGGGCCTCGCCCCCCTCCCGGTAGTTGGTGGGCACGTTGCGCAGGGCCACCTCGGTGGTCTTCACGATGTAGGGCACCACCAGGATCGACAGGACCACCACCCCGGCCACCACCGAGTAGCCCCAGTGGAAGCGCACCACCAGGACCACGTAGCCGACGTAGCCGAGCACGATGGAGGGGACCCCGGACAGCACCTCCGACGCCCCCCGCAGGAAGCCGCCCCCGTCGGCCCGGGTGTACTCGGCCAGGAACACCCCCCCGGCGATGCCCACCGAGCCGGCCAGGACCAGGACCCCGACGACGATGACGGCCGTGCCCTCGATGGAGTTGAGCAGGCCCCCACCGTTGCCGAGGGGGTAGGTGGTGAGGATGCTGACGTGGAAGTGGGCCACGGCCCGGCCCACCACGCCGACCACGATCCACACCACCGGCGCCACCACCAGGGCCAGGGCCAGCACGCAGCCCGACCACAGGGCCCGGTTGCGGACCTTGCGCCGGCGCAGGCCCGTCCCGGGGCGCACCGGGGCGGTGACGGCGGCCACCTCAGATCCCCCGGCCCACGGGCAGGGCGGTGGCGGCCACCCGTCGCACGAGCAGGCGCGCCCCCACGTTGGCCACCAGGGTGATGGCCATGAGGACCAGGGCCAGCTCGGCCAGGGTGTCGGTGGCCAGGCCGCTCACGTCGGTGAGGGCGCTGTCGAGGGTGTTCACGATGGTGGCGGCGATGGTGCCGAAGTTGGGGTAGAGCGAGTGCACCGGTGCGGCCAGGAGCGACCCGCTCACCATGGCCACGGCGATGGTCTCGCCCAGGGCCCGCCCCAGGCCGAGCACCGAGGCGCCGATCACCCCGGCCCGCACCCAGGGCATGGTCACCGCACCGAGCGCCTCGGAGTCGGTCATGCCGAGGGCCAGCGCCCCCTCG
>DATJOV010000102.1:0-7779 GCA_035506735.1 Acidimicrobiales bacterium
AACCCCCGCCACCCCGGGGTGGGGCCCCGTCCGGGCCACCAGACCCTCGGACAGCGCCGTGGCCAGGCACCGGGCCGGGTCGGCCATCGAGGCGGCCGGGCCGAAGCGGGCCGAGAGGTCCACCACCTCGGGCCCGGGCCCACCTCCCCCCACCCCGCCCGGTCCCACGCTCCCGGCCACGATCACCACCGGCACCCCGGCCCGGCCCGCCTCGGCCACCACGCCCCCCACCACCTTGCCCTCCCACGAGGTGGCGTCGAGGCGGCCCTCCCCCGTGAGGACCAGGTCGGCCCGGGCCACCCGGCGGGCCAGGTCCACCGCCTCGGCCACCACTCCGAAGCCGGGCACCAGCCGGGCCCCCAGGGCGGCCAGCCCCCCCGCCAGCCCCCCGGCCGCCCCCGACCCGGCCAGGGTCCCGACGTCGACGCCGCGGGTGCGCCGCAGCTCCTCGGCGTAGGCGGCCAGGCGGCGGGTGAGCACCTCGACCTGGTCCGGGGTGGCCCCCTTCTGGGGGCCGAAGACGGCGGCGGCGTCGACGAAGGGGGTGACCACGTCGCACGCCACCACCACCGTGGCCCCCCGGAGCCCACCCGCCCCCTCGATGGCCTCCACCGCCCCCCGGCCCCCGTCCGTGGTGGCGGACCCCCCCACCCCCACCAGGACGCGCCGGGCGCCGGCGGCGACGGCGGCGGCGATGAGCTCGCCCGTGCCCCGGGTGGTGGCGCCCACGGGGTCGTTGCCGTCCGCCCCCCCGGCCAGGGGGAGGCCCGAGGCCGAGGCCGACTCCACCACGGCCCTGTCCCCCGACGCCCACCACCGGGCCGTCACCGGGGCGCCCAGGGGTCCGGTCACCACCGCCTCGTGCCACGCCCCCCCACCCCGGGCGGCCAGGACGGCGGCGAAGCCCTCCCCCCCGTCGGACAGAGGGCAGGGATCGCTGTCCCACCCCACCCCGGCCGCGGCCCGGGCGGCGGCGGCGGCCAGGTCGACGGCCGTCGCCGTGCCCTTGAAGGCGTCGGGGGCGGCCAGCAGGACGGGGCGGGGGGGGCGGGGCACCTCGGGCACGGCGCCATGGTGGCCGGTTCGGATGATTCGTGCAGGTCCGGGTAGGGTCCCTCAGGCATGGGCGCGGACCTGGTCATCGCCTCCAACCGGGGGCCGCTGTCCTTCGCGCTGGACGACACCGGCCGGGCCGTGCCGGTGGGGTCGGCGGGGGGCCTGGCCGGCGCCCTGCACCCCATGCTCGAGGGCAGCGGGGCCACCTGGGTGGCGTGCGCCATGTCCGAGGCCGACCGCAAGGCCACCACCGAGGGCCTCATGACCGAGCGGGGCCTGCGCCTGGTCATGGTCCAGCCCGACGCCGACACGTACCGGATGGCCTACGACGTGGTGTCCAACGCCACCCTGTGGTTCGCCCACCACGGCCTGTTCGACCTGCCCCGCCGGCCCCGCTTCGACCGCCACTTCCACACCGCCTGGGACGCCTACCGCCGCTTCAACGCCCTCTTCGCCGAGGTCGTGGCGGACGTGGCCGACCCCGGGGCCACCGTGCTGGTCCAGGACTACCACCTGTGCCTGGTACCCGGGCTCCTGGCCCGCCACCGGCCCGACCTGCGCACCGTGCACTTCACCCACACCCCCTTCGCCGACCCGGCCATGCTGCGGGTGCTCCCCTCGGCCCCGGCCGGGGAGCTCCTCCGGGGGATGGCCGGCGCCGCCGCCTGCGGGTTCCACACGGCGCGCTGGGAGGCGGCCTTCCTGGCGTGCTGCGCCGACGCCGGGGTGCCCGCCCCCCGCACCTACGTCTCGCCCCTCACCCCCGCCCCCGACCACCTGGCCGAGCGGGCCGCCTCGCCCGAGTGCGTGGCGGCGGGGGAGCGGCTCGAGGAGCTGCTGCGAGGCCGGCGCATGGTCCTGCGCGTGGACCGCATCGAGCCGGCCAAGAACCTCCTGCGGGGCTTCTGGGCCTTCGACGAGCTCCTGCGCCTGCAGCCCCGGCTGCGGGGGTCGGTGGTGCTCCTGGCCCTGGCCTACCCGTCGCGCCAGACCCTCCCCGAGTACCTCGCCTACGGGGCCGAGGTCGAGCAGGTGGCCCGCTACGTCAACGAGACGTGGGGCACCGACGACTGGGCCCCCATCGTCCTGGACGTGGCCGACGACGCCGAGCGCTCCCTGGCCGCCCTGGTGCGCTACGACGTCCTCCTCGTGAACCCCCTGCGCGACGGGCTCAACCTCGTGGCCAAGGAGGGGCCCCTGGTCAACACCACCGACGGGGTCCTGGCCCTGTCACGCGAGGCCGGGGCCTTCGCCGAGCTCCACGAACACGCCCTCGAGGTCAACCCCTTCGACGTGGCCGGCACGGCCGAGGTCATGGCCCGGGCCCTGGCCATGGAGCCCCGGGAGCGGGCCGGACGGGCCGCCGGCCTGCGCGACGTCGTCCTGCGCCGCAAGCCGGGCGACTGGCTGGCCGACCAGCTGGCGGCGGCGGTGGCGGGCTAGGGCCCGCCCGCCCCGGCCGCCAGGGCCTCGAGCAGGCCCAGGGCCGCCACCGGGCCCGGCACCACCACGTCGGCCTGCCGGGCCAGGGCGGGTGGGGACTCCACGTCGGCCACCGCCACCTTGACCCCCCGGGTGCCCGAGGCCCTCAGGCGGTCGAGGGCGGCGAAGGCGGCCAGGTCGCCGGCGTCGTCGCCCACGAAGCAGGCGGCGGCGCAGCCCCTGGCCAGGCCCTCCACGGCCGAGCCCTTGTCGATGCCCACCGGGGGGCGGAACTCGACGGCCCGGCGGCCCGGCTCGAGGGCCAGGCCGGTGCGGCCGGCCCACTCGGCCGCGAAGGCCCGCACCCGCTCCCCCGCCTCGGGGGCCCGGCGCCAGTGCAGGGTCACCGAGGCCCCCTTGTCCTCGATCCCGACCGCGGAGCCGGCGAAGGCGGCCCGGGCCGCCTCCAGCACCTCCCCCGCCGCCGCCCGCCACGGGGCGGCCTCGGGGGCGTGGCGGACGGCGCCGTCCTCCACCCACTCCAGGCCGTACACCCCCACCAGCCGGAGGGTGGGCCCCACCGCCCCCAGGTGGCGGGCCAGGAAGGCGGCGGGGCGGCCCGAGATCACCCCCACCACCCCGAAGCGCCCGGTCAGGGCGGCCAGGACCTCGGGCACCCCGGGCAGGGGGGCGGCCCGGTCGGGGTCGGCCACGATGGGGGCGAGCGTCCCGTCGAAGTCGGTCAGCACGGCGCTGCGCCCGGGCTCCTCGAGCAGGACCCCGAGGGCACCGAGGGCGGGGCGCCCGGCGGGGGTGGCGCCGGGGTCAGGTGGCGCTGGAGCCACCCGTGGAGGAGGGGGCCAGGCGGCCCAGGTCGGGCCCGGCCACCACCACCACCGTGGCCCCGGTGGCGCTCGCCACCGGCGCCACCGACTCGGGCGGCTGGATGTCGGAGGCGGGGAGCCCGAGCACGCTCACCACCGTGCCCGCCGCCCCCTGCTCGCCCGTGGCGGCGAAGACGCGCGTGGCGGCCACCTTGGCGGTGGCGTTCACGGCACCGATGACGGTGTAGCCCCGGGAGTGGAGGTAGGTCCCGATCCCCGCCGCCAGCCCGGTGATGGTGGTGCCGTTGGCCACCAGCACGTGGATGGCCGTGGCCCCGGGCACCACGGTGGGCAGGGTCGTGGTGGTGGTCGAGGTCGAGGTGGGGGACGTCCCCGGGGGCGTCGTGGTCGAGGAGGAGGAGGACGCCGCCGTGGCGGCGCGCAGGGGGGCCCGGGTGGCCGAGGGCAGGAACACCACGCCCACCACCACGGCCGCCACCACCACGGCCAGGCCGCGCAGCCAGCCGGCCGAGGGTCCGCCCCCGCTGTCGTGCGGCGTCGGGACGCCCCCGGCCGGGGCGGGGTCGCGCTGCGGCTCGGTCATCGCGACGGGTGCCGGGGCTCGGCGGTGGGCTCGAACCGGCCCCGCCGCTGATCCCGCCGGCGACGACGGACCCGGCGCACCACGAGGGGGGAGTGGTCCATGGCCTCGCCCACGTCGACGAGCTCCGACAGCCGGCGGTAGTAGCGCGTGGGTGACATCCCCAGGCGCTCTCGGATGCCGACGGCCTTGGCTTCGGGCCGGGTCCACCACGATTCCTCGAAGTCGAGGATCTCGCGATCCAATTCGGTCAACGCCATCGCGCGGTCCAGCCTGCCGCCGCGGCGCGCCCGAAGCAAGGATCCCCCCGGGTCGGTGCAACGGGGTGCGGCGCGCCGCGGCGGTAGCGTGAGGTGCAGGCCGGTGTGGCGCAGCTGGAAGCGCAGACGATTTGTAATCGTCAGGTCGTGGGTTCGAGTCCCACCACCGGCTCGGCACGCCCTCACCGCGCCCCCAGCCGCTCGAGTTGCCGGTGCAGGCGCTCCCGGGTGTCGGGGGAGGCCCAGATGCGGGTGGCCTCGTCGTCGACGACGGGGCCGTCCTCGGCCATGCGCCGGCGGGCCGGGCGCCGGAGCTGTTCCTTGGCCAGGCGGTAGGCGGGCGGCGCCAGTGACGCCAGCCCCCTCGCCACCTCGAGCGAGCGGTCCGCCAGGGCGTCGCGCCCCACCACCTCGTGGGCCATCCCCACGGCCCGGGCCTCCTCCGCCGTGAGCAGGCGGGCCGAGGTGACGACGTCCTCGGTGTGGCGGCCGCAGGCGTGGCGCAGGATCTCGAGCGCGCTCGCCGGGAAGGCCACGCCCACGGTCAACTCGGTGGCGCCGATGCGGGCACCGTCGGCCACGAGGCGCCGGTCGCAGGCACAGGCCAGGATGCACCCGCCCGCCACGGCGGCGCCGTTCACGGCCGCCACCGTGGGCTTGGGGAAGGCGAAGAGCGTCTCGAACATCCGCCGCAGGGCGGCGATGAGGCGGGCCACGTAGGCGTCGTCCTCCTCCACCACGCGACGCAGGTCGACCCCGGCCGAGAACACCGTGCCCGCCCCGGTGAGCACCACCGCCCCCACGGCCTCGTCCGGGGCCAGGCCGTCGAGGACGGCGGCCACCTCCTCGGCGCTCTCGGCGTCGATGGCGTTCACCTTGCCCCGGGCCAGGCGCACCACGGCCACGGGGCCCTCCCGGGTGACCTCGAGCGCCGCCTCCACGGGCAGATGATCCCACGGCCCCGGCCCCGGCGCCCCCGGACCACACCCCCACCGTGGCCCCGGCGCCGAGGCATCATGGCCCGGGGGGCGGGAGGCGAGCCGCCATGAGCCCGACAGGGGGAGACCACCACGGCGGCCGGGCCGGGCCGGGACGGCCACGGGCCGGCCAGGGGCAGCGGGGCGCCGGGGGCAGGCCCCCGGCCGGACGGACCCCGGCCGGGCGGACCCCGGCCCGCCGGACCCCGGCCCGAGGGACCCCGGTCCGAGGGACCCCGGCACGGTCCGGCGGGGCCGACCCCTCCCGGTCCCGGTCCCGGGGCAGCAGGACGGGACGGGACAGCCGGCGCCCCGCTCCCCCCGCCCGCCCGGGCCGTCGGGGAGGACCGCCCCGACGGGTTCCGCGCTCGGGGGCGGTGGCGTTCGGGGCCGTCGGGTCGGTGGTGGTCGTGGTGGTCGTCCTCGTCGTCGTGAAGGTGGCGGCGTCGAGCGCCCCGGCCGCCGCCGCCGCCCCGGTCGAGCGACCCCTGGCGGCCGCCGTGGGGCGGGCCCTCACGACCACCCCCCTGTCGGTGGCCGACGCCGTGGGCACCCCCTCCTCGGTCACGGCACCGGTGCTGGACGCGAGCCAGCCCGAGCTCGAGCAGGGCGGGAAGCCCGCCGCCCTCTACATCGGGGGGGAGTTCTGCCCCAACTGCGCCGCCGAACGCTGGCCCATCGTCATGGCCTTCTCCCGCTTCGGCACCTTCCACGGCCTGACCCAGACCACGTCCTCGCCGTGGGAGGGCAGCCCCATCGCCACCCTGTCCTTCCGCCACGCCACCTACTCGAGCGGGCTCATCGCATTCGACCCCGTCGAGCAGGAGGGCAACGACACCCACGGCGCCGGCACCCACGGGGTCATCCACCGCCTCACGGCGTCGCAGCGTGCGGTGTGGGCCACCTTCGCCGACAGGTACACCGGCGGGGCCGAGGGCTATCCCTTCCTCACCATCGGCAACCGCGTGCTCGTCATGGGGCGCAGCTACGACGGGGCGGCGCTCACCGGGCTGAGCGCGGCCCGCATCGCGGCGCAGCTGTCGGACCCGGCGAGCCCCGTCACCCAGGGCATCGTGGGGACCGCCACGTACCTGACGGCCGGGATCTGCGCCCTGACCGGCGGGCGTCCCGCCCCGGTGTGCTCGGCCCCGGCCGTGACGGCGGCCCGCCGGGCCCTCGGCCTCCACTGATGCGCCCCGGCCCGGGGCCCAGCGTTCACAGAGCCGTCATCGTCCTGACCCCCGGCATTCACGCCCCGTCCGTACGCTGCCATGGACAGCCCGGCCGCCACCCCCGACGGCCGGAACCCCAAGGAGACGACGATGGCCGTGATGCGCAGCGCGTGCAGGAAGGTCGGACTCTCCCTCGCCATCACCCGCTGGACGCTGCGACAGCCACGTCCCCGGTAGCGCGGCCCGGCGTGCCGGAGCCGAGCGTCCGTCGCGCCGGGCACGGAGAGGAGGGCCACACGAGACAGAACCACCGAACCGTCGCCTACGGGCGACACCACGAGTAGTCGCACACACGCCGATGCCGCCGGAGGTGCCCCCGCACCCACCCCGGCGGCATCGGCGCGTCGGGACCCGGATCGGTGTCAGCCCGGGGCGGCGTCGCCTCCGGGGACGGACCGGGCCGGCCCGCTGCGGCGGGCCCGGCGATGGGCCAGCTCGAAGCAGGCCACCGCCCCCGCCGCCGCCACGTTGAGGGCCTCGAGGCGGCCGTGCTGGGGGATGGCCACCAGGATCGAGCACCGCCGCCGGGCCAGCTGGCCCAGGCCCCGTCCCTCGGACCCGAGGACCAGGGCCGTGGGCCCGGCCACGTCGGCGTCGAGGTCGAACACCGACCCGGGGGCGCCGGCGTCGAGGCCGATGCTCGTCACCCCCAACCGCCCCATGCGCTGCAGGGCGGCGGGGATGCCGGGGACGACGGCCAGGGCCAGATGCTCGACGGCGCCCGCCGCCACCTTGGTGACGGTGGGGGTCACGAGGGCACTGCGGTGGCGGGGCAGCACCACCCCCGTGATCCCGGCGCACTCCGCCGTGCGCAGGAGCGAGCCGAGGTTGTGGGGATCGGTGACCCCGTCCAGGACGAGCAGGAACGGGGCCGTGCCCCGCCGCACCCGGCACAGCTCGTCGAGGTCGGTCTCCTCCAGGGGACGGGCCAGGGCCAGCACGCCCTGGGGGGCGTCGGTGCGGGCGGCGGCCTCGAGGCGCCCGCGCGGCACGGGGACCAGGCGGGCCCGGCGCCGGGTGGCCAGGCGCTCGATCTCGTCCAGCTGGGGCGAGGGGTCGAGGTCCTCGGCCACCCACACCTCCCGCACGGGACGGCGCCCCGCCGCCAGGAGCTCGCGCACGGCCTGGCGCCCCTCGACCTGCTCGCCCCCGAGCGATCGCCGGCCCTCCCCCCCGGCCCGGCCCCGCCCGCCGCCGTCGCGGCGCTCCCCCGGGTCCCGGCCCGCACCCCCGTGGCCGGGGGCCGCACCCCGCCGGACGGGGCCACGGCTACGGCCCCGGCCGGGGGCGGCGGCGGCGGGAGCGGGGCGGCGGCGGCGCCCCGACCCCCCGCGCCCGGCCCCGGGAGGGGTCACGGGCGCCGTGCCAGGAGGACCACGGCCAGGCAGGCGATCCCCTCCACCCGGC
>DATJOV010000103.1:0-2723 GCA_035506735.1 Acidimicrobiales bacterium
GCGGACGCTCGGGTTGCGTGCCGTGGCCGTCTACGGCGGCGCCGACATCGACCGCCAGGTGTCGAAGCTCCGCAAGGGCGTCGACGTCGTCATCGCCACCCCGGGCCGGCTCATCGACCTCGTCGACCGGGGGGCCATCTCCGTGGCCGGCATCGAGGTGGTCGTCCTCGACGAGGCCGACCGCATGGCCGACATGGGATTCCTCCCCCAGGTGGAGTGGGTGCTGCGGCGGATCGAGGGCCGGCACCAGACCATGCTCTTCTCCGCCACCCTCGACGGCGACGTGGACCGGGTGGTGAAGCGCCACCTCCACGACCCGGTGCGCCACGAGGTGGCGTCGGCCCTGCCCACGGTGGAGTCCATGGAGCACCGCTTCCTCCAGGTCCACCAGATGGACAAGGTCAAGGTGGCGGCGGCCATCTGCCGGGGGGCCACCAAGGCCCTGGTCTTCGTGCGCACCAAGCGGGGCGCCGACCGCCTCGTCGAGCAGCTGCACCGCGAGGGGGTCAGGGCGGCCGCCATCCACGGCGACCTGCGCCAGTCCAGCCGGGAGAAGGCGCTCGAGGACTTCACGGCCGGGCGCCTCCACGTGCTGGTGGCCACCGACGTGGCCGCCCGGGGCCTCGACATCGAGGACGTCGACGTGGTGGTGCACTACGACCCGCCCGAGGACCACAAGTCCTACCTCCACCGCTCGGGGCGCACGGCCCGGGCCGGGGGCACGGGGGTGGTGGCCACCCTCACCCTGTGGAACGAGATCCTCGACATCGAGCGCATCCAGAAGCGGTTGGGGCTGCGGGCGCCGATCATCGAGATCTTCTCCAACGACCCCCGGCTCGCCGACCTGGCGGGTTGGCAGCCCGACGAGGGCGCAGCCTGAACGACGGCGGCCGCCGGGGCACCGGCGACCCCCCGCTGCGCCCCGGGCGCCGCTGAGGCGTCACACCGTGTGCGACACCCTGTGCATCGTGGGCGAGGGCGCCGCCCTGTTCGCCAAGAACTCCGACCGCCCCGTGGGCGAGGACCAGGTGGTCACCGTCCACCCCCGGCGTCCGGCCGGGGGGGTGGTGCGCACCCAGTACCTCGAGCTCGAGGACACCGGGGCCCACGCCACCGTGCTGTCCCGGCCCACCTGGCTGTGGGGTGCCGAGCACGGGGTGAACGAGCACGGGGTGGCGGTGGGCAACGAGATGGTCCTCACCGCCGACGACCCCGCCACCGCCCCGCCCGCCCTCATCGGGATGGATCTCGTCCGCCTGGGGCTGGAGCGGTCCGCCACGGCGTCCCAGGCCGTCGACGTCATGACCTCCCTCCTCGAGGAGCACGGTCAGGGCGGCGTGGGCGACGCCGTGAACGGCCTGGCCTACTGGTCCTCGTTCCTGGTGTGCGACGCCACCGAGGCCTGGGTGCTCGAGACCTCGGGGCGGCGCTGGGCCGCCGGCCCGCTTCCCGGCGGGGGGGCCATCTCCAACCGCCTCACCCTGGGCCACGACTGGACCCGGGCCGCCCCCGGGGTGGCCCCGGGCACCGACGTGGGGAGCTGGGCCGATCCCGCCACCCCCACCGGCTTCGCCGACGGCCGTCTGGCCGCCGGACGGGCCTTCGTGGCCGGCCGCCCGCTCACCGGGCCCGGGCGCGGCGACGCCAGGCCCGTGGTGGCGCACCTGCGCGACCACGGCACCGGCCCCTGGGGCGCCCCGGGAGGAGGCGTGGCCGAGGTGCCGCCGCCCACCACGGTGGCCGCCGACGGCACCGGGGTCACGGTGTGCATGCACGTGCGCGGCCTCGAGGTGACGGCGGCCTCGATGGTGGCCGAGCTGCGCCCCCCCGGCGCCGGGCCGGGCCGGGCCTGGGTCGCCCTGGGCAGCCCCTGTGCCTCGCTCTACCTCCCCATGCTCCTCCCCGCCTCCGGCGCCGGCCTCCCCGACGGGGGCGCCGTGCCGGGGGCGGTGGGGGACGCCGCCCTGGCCCGTCGCTTCGCCGCCCTGGGACGGGCGGTGGAGGCCGCCCCCCAGCACCTCCGGGACGTCCGGGCCGTCTTCGGTCCGGTCGAGGCCGCCCTGTGGGACGAGGCGGACGAGCTCGGCACCCACGGCACGCGCTGGGCGGCCTTCGCATCGGGACTGTCCAGCCGGGTGCGGGCCGCCGTGGAGGCGGCCGAGGACGCCGTCGGCGTCGGCGCACCGGCCCCCGCCGCCGGGGGCGACCCCCTCGGGGCCGGGGCGCTTCGCCGGTAGGCTCCGACCCATGACGGACCCCGGTGGCGAGGCCCTCCCCCTCGACCGGGGCGACGGGGTGGGGCGCATCCTGGTGGTGACGGCCCACCCCGACGACGTGGACTTCGGGGTGGCGGGGTCGGTGGCGGCGTGGACCAAGGCCGGTGTGGCGGTGTCGTACTGCATCGTCACCGACGGCGACGCCGGCGGGTCGGACCGCACCGTCACCCGATCGTCCATGGCCACCCTGCGCCGCCAGGAGCAGCGTGCCGCCGCGGCCGAGGTGGGGGTGAGCGACGTGGTGTTCCTGGGCTACCCCGACGGGCGCCTCACCCCCAGCATCGATCTGCGGCGCGACATCAGCCGCCAGATCCGGCGGGTGCGGCCCGAGCGCCTGGTGGCCCAGTCACCGGAGCGCTTGTGGGACCGCATCGGGGCCAGCCACCCCGACCACCTGGCCGCAGGGGAGGCGGCCGTGGCCTCGGTCTACCCCGACGCCCGCAACCC
>DATJOV010000104.1:0-4814 GCA_035506735.1 Acidimicrobiales bacterium
GGCCCTGGCCGAGCGCTCGGGGGGCAATCCCCTCTTCCTGCGGGAGCTGGTGGCGAGCGCGCGCTCGGCCGAGGAGCTCGACGAGCTCCCCGACTCGGTCGAGGCGGTCATCGCCGCCCGCATCGACCGGCTCCGCCCCGACGACCGCAACCTCCTGCGCCGGGCCTCGGTCCTGGGGCGCAGCTTCCCCCGCCTGCTCCTCGACGCCGTGGTGGACGAGGCGGCCCCGGCCGGGGCGGCGCGCTGGGCCCGCCTGGCCGACTACCTGACCGAGGACGAGGACGGCACGGTGCGCTTCGCCCACGCCCTGGTGCGCGACAGCGCCTACGAGGGCCTCCCCTTCCGGCTGCGCCAGCGCCTGCACGCCCGGGCCGGCGACACCATCCGGCGCCTGGCGGGCGAGGCGGCCGAGAACCAGGCCGAGGTCCTGTCGCTGCACTACTTCCACGCCCAGCGCTTCGCCGAGGCCCGCCACTTCGCCCTCGTGGCCGCCGACTGGGCCCGCTCCATGTACGCCAACGTCGAGGCGGCCGGCTTCTACGAGCGGGCCCTGGAGGCGTCGCGCCGGCTCCCCGGCACGGACCGGGCCGAGCTGGCCCGCATCCAGGAGGCCATGGGCGACGCCCAGCACCACGCCGGGGACTACCTGGCGGCGGAGGCCGCCTACCGGGCCACGCGCCGCCTGGTGCGGGACGAGCCCGAGGCCGAGGCCCGCCTCCTGCTCAAGCTGGCCCGCGTCATGGGCTGGCTCGACCGCTACTCCGCCGCCCTGCGCTGGATCACCCGGGGCCTGCGCACCATCGAGGGCCGTCCCGGGGTCGAGGCGGCGGCCCAGCGGGCCCAGCTCCTGGCGTGGTACGGGCGCTTCTGCCAGGAGGCCGGGCACCACCGGCGGGCCATCACCTGGTGCGCCACGGCGGTGGAGGAGGCGGAGCGGGCGGGCGAGCGCGACGCCCTGGCCAACGCCCTCAAGGTCCTCGACTGGGCCAACATGGACCTCGGCCGCCTGGAGGACCCCGTCAACTGGCGCCGGGCCCTGGCCCTGTTCGAGGAGCTCGAGGACCTCACGGGCCAGGCCAGCGTGCTCAACATGCTGGGGGGCAACGCCTACGAGCGCGGCGACTGGCCCACCGCCCTCGACCTCTACCGCCGGGCCCAGGCCATGGTGCACCGCACCGGGAACTCGGTCATCGCCGCCTTCTACATGAACAACATCGGGGAGATCTCCCTGGAGCAGGGGCACCTGGCCGAGGCCCGGGCCCTGTTCGTCGAGGCCTCCCGCATCTGGCGTGCCGCCGGCTACCGCTCGGGGGCGGCGTCGGTCCAGGTGCTCCTGGGCCGGGTGGCGGCGGGCGAGGGGCGTCACGACGAGGCCATGGCCCTCTTCGAGCAGTCCCTGGCCGAGGCCCAGGAGGTGGGCGGCCACGTCGAGGTCCTCGACACCAAGGCCCGCATGGCCGAGTGCGCCCTCGTGACGGGGGACGTGGAGGGGGCCCGGGCCCTCATCGAGGGGGCCCTCGAGCAGGCCCGGGCCCTGGGGGGCTACTGGGCCCAGAGCTCGCTCCTGTTCCGGGTGCACGGGGCGGCCCTGCTGGGGTCCGGGGACGTGGAGGGGGCGCGCCGGGCCCTGGAGCAGAGCCTCAAGGTGGCCCGGGCCCGCCACGCCGACTACGAGGAGGCCCTCACCCTGCGCCTGCTGGCCCGCCTGGACGAGCGCGCCGGGCGCCCCGAGCACCCCGACGCCGCCCGGCGCAGCGCCGAGATCCTCGGCCGCCTGGGGGTGGTGTGGACCCCCACCCTGGTGTGACGGCGCCCCCGTCGCGGTGACGGCGCCCCTGTCGCCGTGACGGTGCCCCCGTCGCTGTGAGGTCCCCCCGGCGGCGCCGGGGCGGGGTTAGCCTCGGCCGACCCGGGTGGGCGACGACCGAGGGAGGCGCCGGACGGTGGCGTGGGAGCCGATGGCCATCACCAGCAAGGACGCCGTCGACGTGGAGGGCGACCAGGTGCAGGTGGTGTGGTCGCTCGACCGCAACCCCGAGGCCGACTGGGTGCGCGAGTTCCGCCGGGCCAGCCTCGACCACGGGGTGGCCTTCGACTTCCCCCGCATCCCCTCGCCCGACGTGCGTCTGGGTGGCTCCATCCACTGGACCGTCCCCGCCGCCGACCTGCGGGCCGCGGTGGAGCACGTGAAGGCGTGCGTGGCCGACGCCAACACTGCCTACGCCGGGGTGCTGGCCCGCCGCCACGAGGAGCGCCGCCGGCGCGCCGCCGAGGAGGCGGCCAAGGCCGAGCGCCTGCGCGCCGCCCAGCAGGCCCTCAACGCCATGGACTGATCCCTCCGGAGGCGTGCGGCCGCCCCGCCGTCTCAGCGCCCGGCCAGGAGGTGCAGGGCGTCCTCGGCCACGGCGTCGGCCAGGGTGCGCAGGAGCTCGAGACGCTCGGCGTGGCCCGGTGCCTCGAGCAGGCGCTGGCGGTCGAGCACGGCCACGGGGGCCGCCCCGCACAGGGCCCACACCACCCCGTCGGCCCCGGCCCCGGCCCCGGCGACCGGCCCGGGATCGAGGGCGGGGGCGGCGCCGAGCTCGGACAGCAGGGCCCGGGCCCGCCGCACGGCGCGCTCGGCCCCGGCCACGAGCGGCTCCGGTGGCGCTCTCCCGGCTGCCTCGAGCGGCTCCACCTCGGCCCGGGGGTAGGGGTCGTCCCCGAGCCAGCGCCGCACCCGGACGGGCCGCACCCCGGCCGCCTCCAGGAGCCAGCGCCCGTCGGGGAGGGGCCGGGGGTCGGCCACGGCGGCCTCGGTGGCCACGGCGTAGCGCTCGTCGCCGCCCCCCACCTCCGACCCCCGGGCGATGAGCACCACCCCGAAGCGCCCGTCGCCGGCCAGGCAGTCCCCCACCATGCGCCGGTAGCGGGCCTCGAAGACGTGCAGGGGGAGCCGCCCGGTGGGGAAGAGCACGGTCGAGAGGGGGAACATGGGGAGGTCCCGCAGGGCCGGGGGGTGGCCGTCCACGGCCCCCACTGTGCCCGCTCGGGCCCCCCGCCCGCCGTGGGCGGGCGGTGACGGGGCGCAGGCCCGGGTCCCTCCCAGTTGAGCCAGGGTTGTGGCTAGGTTGGGTCGGGCGTGAGGCTCATGACCCAGGATCACGATCTGTGATGGGGCGGGACGGCGGGTGGCACTCGCCGCCCTCGTCCCCGAGATCCCGACGGGGAGGCCGGAGGGGGTGGGTGCCGGCCTGACGGGCTGGTCGGCACCGGGCCGAGGGGCGCCAAGGTGGCAGCGGACGAAGGGGACGATCGGCACCTCGAGGAGGAGCGCAACGACCTCCGGCGCGAGGTCCGGGACCTGCGCGACCGCCTGACCCTGGTCGAGGACCACTTCCGGGGTGCCGTCGACAACAGCACCGACGGCGTGGTGGTGGTCAACCGCGACGGGGTCGTGGTCTACGCCAACGGCGCCGCCAGCCAGATGCTGGGGGCGACCCGTTCCCAGCTCCTGGGCAAGGTGGCCAGCTTCCCGGTGGCCTCGAGCGCGGCCCGCCGGCCCGACCACGACACCTTCCTGGCCGACATGCGGGTGCTGGCCACCGACTGGGACGGCGAGCCGGCCGTCCTGGCCCTGCTGCGCGACGTCACCGAGCGCTCCCTGGCGGACGCCGAGATGGCCTACCGGGCCACCCACGACCCGGTGTCGGGGCTCCCCAACCGCTACCTCTTCGACGACCGCCTGCGCCAGGCCCTGGCCCGGGACCGGCGCGAGCCCCGCACCCTGGCCGTCCTGTTCTGTGACGTGGACGGCCTGAAGGGCATCAACGACCGCCTGGGCCACGCCGTGGGGGACCAGGTCCTGTTCGAGACGGCCCGCCGCATCGAGGCCGTCATCCGCCCGGCCGACACCGCCGCCCACCTGGGCGGGGACGAGTTCGTGGTGCTGTGCGAGGGCATCGACGAGGAGGCGGCGGCGGCGGTGGCCCAGCGCGTCACCGACGCCTTCGACACCCCCATGGTCCTGGACGGGGCCGAGGTGGTGGCCGGGGTGAGCGTGGGGTGCGCCGTCACCCGCGACCCCGACGCCCTCCCCACCGAGCTCCTGGCCGAGGCCGACCACGCCATGTACCGCGAGAAGCAGCGCCGCCGGCGCCAGGCCGGGCGTTGACCCGCCCCCGGACGGGGGCCCGGATGCTCACCCCGGATGGTCGTCGGGGCAGGTGCCGAGGGCCCGGTCGGGGTAGTCGTAGGCCCGGGCCACGACGTCGTAGCTGTTCCACCACCCCGGCCGGGCCGGGGGGAGGTCCCACAGGGCGGTGAGGTCGGCCAGCACGGGGGCGGCGTAGCGGGTGATGCCGGGCGGGCACAGGTCGACCCCGTCGGTGGAGCGCACCCGGACCCAGGCCCGGGCGCCGGGCGCCGGTGACCCGGCCGGGGCGGGGGGCGGGAGCCAGGCCGGGGCGCGGCTGCCCCGCTCCAGGGCGCCGGCCACGGGGAGGGCCAGCACCCGGCCCGGGTCGGCCCGCCCCGCCGCCGCCTCGGCCGCGTCCACGGCGGCCACCTGGGCCCCGAGGGCGGTCCCCCCCGGCCCGGGCCGGGGCACGGCCAGCAGGACCACCCCGTCCACCCCGTCGCCCGGGGCCAGCGCCAGGTCGAGGGCCCGGGCCAGGGCGGCGGGGGCCGCCGCCGGGCCCCCCACCACCGACGACCACGCTGCCACCAGGACCTGGGGGTGGTACTCCTCCACCACCTGGGTCAGGCGGGCGGCCAGGTCGGGGCTGCCCAGCACCCGGTCGGGGCTGGCGTCGGGGCGCACGGTGACCACCCCC
>DATJOV010000105.1:0-2892 GCA_035506735.1 Acidimicrobiales bacterium
CAGGGACGAACCCGGGGGGGCCTGCACCAGGGACACCACCGAGGCCGTCCCGGTGACCCGGCCGTCCTCGCCCCGGGCGAACACGACGGCCAGGGCCTCGGGCGGCGCCGTGCTGGTGCGCACCGCCTCGAGCACCTCGGACACCGGGGTGGTGTCGTCGAGGCACAGGAAGTCGGGGCTCATGATGCCGCCCGCCGTCTCGGGGTTGTAGCTGAGCAGGGCGCGGATCTTGCGCTGCTTGGGCGCCGGCAGCAGGGCCAGGACGGGCAGGCGCCGTTCCTGGTCCAGCTCCGAGAGCAGGTCGGCGGCATCGTCGGGGGCCATGGTGGCGAGGAGACGGGCCGCCTCGGCGTCGGTGCGGGAGCGCACGAACTCGAGCTGGTGCTCGGCGTCGAGCTCCTCGAAGACGTCGGCCTCGAGCTCGCGGTCCTGGCCCACGGCCTCGATGATCTCCTCGCCCTCCTCGTGGGAGGCGGCCTCGACCAGGTCGGCGATCTGGGCCGGGTGCAGGCGCGACAGCTTGCGGTAGGGGATGCGGAGGCGGGCCGTGGGCACGTGGGCCACGAAGGGTTCGATGCTGGCCCAGTCGACCACCTTGCCCGCCGGGATCCGCCGCCCCAGGGACCGGGGGAGGAGGCGACGCAGGGCCACCCGGGGGCTGGGGTCGACGGCCACGACCTCCCACCGCCCGTCCACCCGGGCCAGCTCGATCTCGTTGGCCCGGATGAGGCGGGCCCCCTGGAGGTTGATGAGGTGCCGGGCCCGGAGGTCCCGGGACAGCAGGAGCTCCCCGGGGCGGCGCTCGAAGCGCTGGAGGCTCACGGTGTCGCCCAGGAACTGGATCCGCCCCGGGGCCAGGTCCGAGACGAGGGCCATGGGCACGAAGAGCTGGCGGTGGGCGATGCGGACGACCAGGCCCGTCACCGGGGGGTGGGCCACGAAGCCCAGCCTGGCGATGAGGTCCTCGACCCGGCCGAGGCGGTCCCCGTCCCGGTCGACGAGCGCACTCTTGACGACGCTCGACAGGTGCAGGATCTCGATGGGCATGGTGCCGGGCGCTCCTCGAACCACGGTGGTGCGCGTCCTCAACCTAGTGGACGCGCCCCGGCCCTCCGGCGGAGCCCCGCTCCGGGCCCCGCCCCCGGCCCCGGCCCCGGCCCGGCGGGGGCGGCCCGGGGACCGCCGCCGGGTCGGGGTTCTGCCCCCCGGTGCGCCCTCCGAGGTTTGCGCCCGGGGAGCGATCCGGGGGAGGCTGATCGGCCATGGTCGCTTCCGGGGGCTGCGTTCGTGCCTAAGACCCCCTGGCAGCGGGTGCGGGAGATCCGGGCCTCGTGGGAGCGGAGCACGCACCTGGTGGTGCCCCCGCCACGGCCGGCGGCGCCGCCGGCCCCGGGCGGGCTGCGGATCGCCTATCTCGTCTACCGGGGCAACCCCCGCTGCGGCGGCCAGGGCGTCTACACCCGGCACCTGGCCCGCGAGCTCATGCGCCTGGGCCACTCGGTGGAGGTGTTCTCCGGCCAGCCCTGGCCCGTGCTGGACGACGGGGTGGGGTTCACCCCCGTGCCCGGCCTGGACCTCTACCGCGATCCCGATCCCTTCCGCGTGCCCCACCCCCGCGAGTTCCACGACGGCGTCGACCTGCTCGAGTTCGGGGTCATGTGCACGGCCGGGTTCCCCGAGCCCCGCACCTTCTCCCTGCGGGTGCGCAGGCTCCTGGCGGCGCGCCGGGGCGACTTCGACATCGTGCACGACAACCAGAGCCTGGGCTCGGGCCTCCTGGGGATGCTCGACGACGGCTGGCCCCTGCTCACCACGCTCCACCACCCCATCACCGTCGACCGCGACCTGGCCCTGGCCCACGCCGAGAACGCCTACCGCCGCTTCACCCAGCGCCGCTGGTTCGGCTTCCTCGGGATGCAGGTGCGGGTGGCGCGCCGCCTGCCCCGCATCGTCACCGTGTCGGAGTCCTCCAAGGCCGACATCGCCGCCCAGATGGGGGTGGACCCGGGGCGGATGACCGTGGTGCCGGTGGGGGTGGACCACACCGTGTTCCGCCCCCGGCCCGAGCGACCCCGCCTGCCGGGACGCATCATGGTCACGTCCTCGAGCGACGTGCCCATGAAGGGGCTCGTCCCCCTGCTCGAGGCCGTGGCCAAGCTGCGGACCGAGCGGGACGTGGAGCTGGTGGTCATCGGCCGCCCCACCGAGGGGGGGCGGGTGGCCCGCGCCATCGACCGCCTGGGTCTCGGCCCGGCGGTGCGCTGCGTGAGCGGGATCTCCGACGACGAGCTGGCCTGCCTCTACGCCGAGGCCGCCGTGGCCGTGGTGCCGTCGCTCTACGAGGGGTTCTCCCTCCCCGCCATCGAGGCCATGGCGTGCGGGGTCCCGCTGGTGGCCACCACGGGGGGTGCGCTCCCCGAGGTGGTGGGGTCCGACGGCGGGACGGGCCTGCTCGTGGCGCCCGACGACGGCGAGGCCCTGGCCGGCGCCATCCGCCGCATCCTCGACGATCCCGACCTGGCCGCCCGCCTGGGGGAGGGCGGGCGCCGGCGGGTCCTGGGCCGCTTCACCTGGGAGGCCACGGCGCGCGGCACGGCCGAGCAGTACCGGGCCGTCCTGGAGCACGGGCGGGGGGCGGCGGTGGCGGCGTGCTGACCGTCGACTACGAGCAGCTCGGGGTGCAGCGCGGCGAGCGTCTGCTCGACCTGGGGTGCGGCGGCGGGCGCCACGCCTTCCAGGCCGTGCGGCTCGGGGCCCGGGTGGTGGCGCTCGACGCCATGGCGGACGAGGTGGCCCAGGTGCGCGACACCATCGGTGCCATGCTCGACGCGGGCGAGGTGCGCGGCGACGACGAGGCCGGGGTGGTCCAGGGCGACGCCCTCCACCTGCCCA
>DATJOV010000106.1:0-5085 GCA_035506735.1 Acidimicrobiales bacterium
CTCCTCGTTGAGGGTGACCCGGTCCCCCTTGTACTTCTGCTGGATCTTCTTGAGCTCGGGGGCGAGCCGCTGCATGGCGATGGTGGAGCGGGTGCTCTTCACCGTCAGCGGGGCGGTCACGATCATCACGGCCACCGTGAGGAGGGCGATGGCCACGGCGAAATTGGGGACCAGGGCGTAGAAGAACGCCATGATCGAGGCCAGCGCCTCGTACAGGGGCTGGAAGATCTGGCCGACGGTGCTCCCCAGGAGCACGGCGTGGATCATCTGGTCACCTTTCCCGTCGCCCCGGCTCAGTCCGGGACGGGGTCGACACCCCGGCCGCCCCACGGATGGCACCGGGCCAGGCGGCGCACCGCCAGCCACGTGCCCCGGGCCGCCCCGTGACGGGCCAGGGCCTCGGCGGCATAGCTCGAACAGGTGGGCAGGAAACGGCAGGGCGAGGGCCGCCCGGCACGAACGCCCTGGTAGAGACGGATGACGCCCATGAGGATCCGGGCCGGGCGTGTGGGCGCGTCCGTTCCCGCCACCTCGGGCGGTGGCGCCACCACGGTGGCGCTCACGGCCGCCGCTCCACCGACGCCGATGTCATCGCAGCTGTCACGTCTGCCTTCAAGTCCTCGAACGGGAGCCCGAGCGCATCCCGGCCGGCCGACACCAGGTAGGCCCCGGGGGCCAGGGTCCCGTCCAGCTGGTCCACGACGGCCCGCAGGCGGCGCCGCAACCGGTTGCGTTCCACGGCGCCACCCACCCGGCGGCCCACGGCGTAGGCCACCCGGGGCGCGCCCTCGTCACGGTCGGTGCAGAACGTCACCGTGACCGGACCACGGCGGCTGCGGCGGCCGGTGCGCCGGAGCCGCTCGAAGGTGTCCCGGTCCCGGATGCGCCAGGCCACCCGAGCCCCGCGGCGGTCACGCCGACAGGCGGTGGCGGCCCTTGAGCCGGCGGGCCCGGAGGATGGCACGCCCCGCCCGGGTGGACATCCGGTGCCGGAAACCGTGGTTCTTGGCCCGCTTGCGCGTGTTGGGCTGATAGGTCCTCTTCACGTCCTTCCGTCCTTGCTCGAAGGCGGCACGGGAGCGGCGTACACCGTCGGGGGGCGCCGCGCGAGCCGGGCTCGCCCCGAGTGCCTGGGCTTCCATGCTAGGCGCGCCACCCCCGAGCGGCCAGGCAGCGACCCGGGGACGGCGCCGGCCCGGGGGCGTGCCCGGAACCGAAACATGCCAGCTTGGGGTGGTATGCACCGCCGCCACCAGGGACGACGGCCACTAGCAGCCTCCCGGCGGCCGGTGTACCGTGCGCAGCTACCGGTGCTTGCCAGGGCGAGCACCACCAACAGGGTCCCCCTTCCCCGGGGCCACCAGCCCGTCGGCCACCGGTCGCCGGGGACACATCCGAGGAATCCACACCATGTGGACCTCCTTGTGGAAAGAGTCGGCAGCGGGATGGCGGAGGGCCTGGTGAGCGAGACCATCGACCTGTGGAAGCGCTGCGGCGACACCGTGCGCGAACAGGTGTCTGACGCAACGTGGCGGACGTGGCTGGCCGGCCTCGACTTCCAGGGCTTCGACGGCGGCCTGCTGGTGCTCACCGCCCCGAACTCCCTGGTGCGGGAACGGGTCGAGAACCGCTTCCTGGGCCTCATCAGCGGCGCCGCCAGCGAGGTGGCCTCGTGCAAGGTCAAGGTGCGGGTGGACGTGGCCGCACCCCCCGAGCACCCCGCCCCCCTGGGCCTGCTGGACGAGGTGGTCCTCGGGACCGACGCCACCCCGGGGACGTCCCCGGGAACCCAGGGGCCCCGGTCGGGGGGAGCGCGCCGGGGGGCGGCGGCCGACGCGGGCGACCACGGCGGCCTCGACCTGCGCTACACCTTCGACGCCTTCGTCATCGGGTCCTCCAACCGCTTCTCCCACGCCGCCGCCATGGCCGTGGCCGAGATGCCGGCCAAGTCCTACAACCCCCTCTTCATCCACGGGGACGCCGGGCTGGGCAAGACCCATCTCCTGCACGCCATCGGGAACTACGTCCTGGAGAACTTCGCCGGGCGGCGGGTGCGCTACGTCTCCACCGAGACCTTCATGAACGAGTTCGTCGACGCCATCCGCACCAGCACCACCACCGCCTTCAAGCGGCGCTACCGGGAATGTGACGTCCTGCTCATCGACGACATCCAGTTCATGGAGGGCAAGGAGGCCCTCCAGGAGGAGTTCTTCCACACCTTCAACCACCTCTACGCCGCCTCCAAGCAGGTGGTCATCACCTCGGACCGGGCCCCGAAGGCCATCGCCACCCTGGAGGACCGCCTGCGCAGCCGGTTCATGTCGGGCCTCATCACCGACGTCCAGCCCCCCGAGCTCGAGACCCGCCTGGCCATCCTCCAGAAGAAGCTCGAACGGGAGCGGGCCGACGTCCCCGACGAGGTGCTCGAGTTCATCGCCACCAACGTCACCGACAACATCCGGGAGCTCGAGGGCGCCCTCATCCGGGTGACGGCCTACGGGAGCCTCAACCGCGAGGCCCTGAGCCGGGACCTGGCCGAGCGGGTCCTGCACGACATCGTGAAGGCGGGCCAGCCCCGGACCATCCTCCCCGCCCAGATCCTCGAGACCACCGCCTCCACCTTCGGATTCTCCGTGGACGACCTGTGCGGCCCGAGCCGCCGCCGCCCCCTCGTCATCGCCCGGCAGATCGGGATGTACCTGTTCCGGGACCTGACCGACTACTCCTTCCCGGCCATCGCCAAGGAGTTCGGGGGCCGGGACCACACCACCGTCATGCACGCCGTGGAGAAGATCTCCTCCCTCATGCGCGAGCGCCGGCAGATCTTCGACCAGGTGAACGACCTGATCGTGCGGATCAAGGCCGAGACCTGAGCCGGCTCCGCCCGGTGTCACAACGGTGGACGACACTGTGGGCAACCTCGTCGGTGCTGTGGACCGCGCACCCTCCCCGGTGGACGACGGCACCGGTCCGGGCCCACCTTCGCCGGGACCGGTGGACGACGGGGGTCCCGCGGGGGACGACCATTCCCGGGCCGACCAGCACCGATACCCGGTCGTCCACAATCCACACCCCCTATTACCGTCACTGTCAGAATTTCAATTCCCAGTAGGAAAGGACCCTGTGTGAAGTTCCGCTGCGAACGCGACACCCTCGTCGAGGCGCTCACCACGGCGAGCCGGGCCGTCACCACCAGGGCCTCGACCACCCCGGCGCTGAACGGTGTCCGGGGCGACGTGGCCGGGAACCGTCTGACCGTGGTCGGCACCGACCTGGACCTCACCGTCCGGGTCGAGGTGGAGGCCATCGGCCTGGACGACGGCTCGTTCGTGGCTCCGGCCCGGCTGGCGGCCGACATCGTGCGGTCCCTGGAGCCGGGGGCGGTCACCTTCGAGAGTGGCGACGACGAGGTGGAGATCTCGGCCGCCCGCTCGCGCTTCGTGGTGCGGACCTACCCGGTGGAGGACTTCCCCGTCCTGGCCGAGCCGAAAGCCCCCCAGGTGACCCTGCCCGCCCCCGTCCTGGCCGAGGCCCTGCGCCAGGTGGTGCGGGCCGCCTCCAACGACGACGCCCGGCCCCTCCTCACCGGTGTCCTGGTGGCGGCGGACGGCGACGGTACCCGCCTGGTGGCCACCGACTCCTACCGCCTGGCCCTGCGCGACGTCCGGGCTGCCGCCCCCCTGGGCGAGGGGGTCGACCAGATCCTGGTGCCGGCCCGGGCCCTGACCGAGCTCCAGCGCCTCCTCCCCTCCCCGTCGGCCAAGGACGAGGGCGAGACCGGGGTGGGGTTCTCGGTGAGCGAGCTCGACGCCACGTTCAGTGTCAGCGGGGTGCGCCTCACCACGCGGCTGCTGGACGGCAAGTTCCCCGACTACCGCCAGCTCATCCCCCCCGGCTACCCGAACGTCCTCCGGGTGGGCCGCGACGCCCTGCTCGACGCCCTGCGCCGGGTGCGCCTCCTGGTCCGGGACAACACCACCCCGGTGCGCCTCTCCATGCGCCCCGGGTCGGTGGAGCTCACGGTGGTGTCCCAGGAGGTGGGCCACGCCGCCGAGGACGTCGACGCCGACTTCGAGGGGGAGGAGCTCACGGTGGCCTTCAACCCCTCCTACCTCATCGACGGGGTGGAGGCGGTCATGGGCGACGACGTGATCCTCGAGACCGTGGACGCCACCAAGCCCGCCACCGTCCGGGCCCCGGAGCACGAGGACTACCGCTACCTGCTCATGCCGGTCCGGGTGTCCTGACGTCCCCTCCTGTGCCACTGCGGCCCGCCCTGGCGCCCCCGCCGTGGCCGTGACCGGGCTGTGGGTGGCCGATTTCCGCTGCTTCGCCGAGGCCGAGCTCCATCCCGAGCCGGAGGGTCTGACCGTGCTGCGCGGCGCCAACGGAGCGGGCAAGACCTCGATCCTCGAGGCGGTGGGGTGGCTGGCCACCCGGCGCTCGATCCGGGGGGCGCCGCGCGAGGCCCTGGTCCGCACCGGGGCGGGGCGGGCCATCCTCCGGGCCGAGACCGAGGACAGCGCCGCCGGGGGGGGACGGCGGGGGACGTTCGAGGCGGAGATCCCGGTGGCCGGCCCGGCCCGGCTCCAGGTCAACCGCCACCCCGTGCGCAGCCGGGCCGAGGCCGCCGCCACCCTGGACGTCACCGTCTTCAGCCCCGACGACCTCGACCTGGTCCAGGGCGGCCCGGCCGGGCGCCGGGCGTACCTCGACGAGGTCCTGGCCGCCCGTCACGCCCGGTCCGAGGCACTGGCGGCCGAGGTCGAGCGCATCCTGCGCCAGCGGGCCGCGCTCCTGCGCCAGGCCGGGGGCCGCCTCGACGACAGCGCCGGCGCCACCCTGGACGTGTGGGACGAGCGCCTGGCCCGCTCGGGGACGGCCCTGGCCGGGGAGCGGGCCGCCCTGGCCGAGGCCCTGGGGCCCCTGGCGGCGCAGGCCTACACCCGCCTGGCCGGGGGGGCGGAGGACCTGGTGCTGCGCTACCGGCGCTCGTGGGAGGGCGACCTGGCCGACGCCCTGGCCCGGGCCCGCCCCGACGACCTGCGCCGGCAGGTCACCACGGTGGGGCCCCATCGCGACGAC
>DATJOV010000107.1:0-7939 GCA_035506735.1 Acidimicrobiales bacterium
GCCGCAGCCCAGGTGCACCAGACGCAGCGGGGGCCCGTCGGGGGCGGCATGGCGGTCTCCCCACTGCCGCATGGCGTCGATCACCGGCCACAGATCCCGACCCTTGTCGGTGAGGCGGTAGTCGAAGCGGGGCGGGTGGTCGGAGTAGGGGACCCGGATCATGACGCCCTCCTCGACCAGGGTGGCGAGCCGTTGCCGGAGGATGTTCCGGGCGATGCCGAGGCGGCGCTGGAACTGGTCGAATCGGGTCACGCCCAGCAGGGCGTCGCGCACGATGAGCATGCTCCACCACTCGCCCACGACCTCGAGGCACTGGGCCACGGAGCAGTCCATGGCGGCGAAGCTCTTGCGCTGCACGGCTCCACCGTAGTGGGTTGCATGATGAAATGCAATCGCCTAGGGTGCGTTGCATGGCGGAACGCAGGACGGGGCCAGGGCGGGGCCGGGCGGTCTTCGCCGTCACGGCGGCGGGGGCCTTCATGGCCTCCCTCGATCTCTCCATCGTGAACGTGGCCTTCCCCGCCCTGGCCCGTTCCTTCCCCCACGACCCCCGGGCCACCCTGGCGTGGGTCATCACCGCCTACGGGATCGCCTTCGGCTCCCTCCTGGTCGTGGCCGGTCGCACCGCTGACCGCCTGGGGGCCCGGCGGGTGTTCTCGGCCGGCCTCGGGGTGTTCTGCCTGGGCTCGGCCCTGTGCGGGCTGGCGCCCTCGGTCCCGGTCCTGGTGCTGGGTCGGGTGGTCCAGGGCTGCGGGGCGGCCGCCCTGCTGCCTGCCTCGCTCAGCCTGCTCCTGGAGAGCACCCCGGGGGGGCGCCGCTCCCAGGTGGTGGCCCTGTGGGGCGGGGTGGGGGCCCTGGCCGTGGCCACCGGCCCCACCGTGGGGGCGGCCCTGGTCACCGGAGCGGGCTGGCGTTGGGTCTTCTTCGTCAACCTCCCCGTGGGGGCGGCGGCCTGGGTGGCCGGTTGGCGCGTCCTCGGGCCGTCGTCGCCCAGCCCGGCCCGGGAGACCCCCGACTACCTCGGGGTCGCCCTCGTGGCCGGGGCCATCGCCGCCCTGGTGCTGGCCATCTCCGAGGGACCGACGTGGGGATGGTCCAGCCCCGCCGTGGTGGGGGCCGGGGTGGGGGCGGCCGGCCTGGGGACGGCGTTCGTGGTCCGCTCCGGGCGCCACCGTGCCCCCGTGCTCGACCTGCGGCTCTTCGCGTCCCGCTCCTTCTCGGTGGCCAACGCCGCCACCCTGCTCTACGCCATGGGCTTCTTCGCCATGCTCCTCGGCAACATCCTCTTCCTCACCGGGGTGTGGCGGTACTCCATCCTGCGGGCGGGCCTGGCCGTCACCCCCGGTCCCCTGGTGGTGGCGGCGGTATCGGGGCCGGCCGGGCGCCTGGCGGCCCGCCTCGGCTTCCGCCGGGTGCTGCTGGTGGGCTTCGCCGTCTTCGCCGCCGGGCTCGCCCTCTACGCCACGAGGGTGGGCCTGACCCCCGACTTTCCCGGCCGCTGGCTCCCCGCCACCCTGGTGAGCGGCCTCGGGATCGGCCTCACCTTCCCGGTGCTGAGCGCGGCGGCGGTGTCGAGCCTGCACCCGGAGCGCTTCGCCGTGGGCAGCGCCGTGAACCAGACGGCGCGCCAGGTGGGCGGCGTGCTCGGGGTGGCCGTCCTGGTGGCCATCCTCGGATCCGCCCACGGGCCGGCGGCGCTGCACGCCTTCCGTCACCTGTGGAGCTACGCCGCCGCCATGGCCGTCCTGTCCGGGCTGGCCTGCACCCTGCTGCGCCCCGTCGCCTCCCCCGGGACGGTGGCCGAACCGGTGGCCGAACCCGCCTTCGACCCGGCGCCGCCGGTGTGCCCCGAGCCGGTCCGACCCTAGGGTGACGGGCGCCGGCACGGCGTCCGGCGCAAGGGAGGCACCGTGCAGGTCGGCATCCACTTCGTGAACTTCTCCCTCCCCGGGAGCCCGGGGTCGCTCGGCCCCGCCCTCGCCGCCACGGCCCGCACGGCCGAGGAGGCCGGGGTCTCGACCTTCACCCTCATGGACCACTGGTTCCAGATGGAGATGCTGGCCAGTGCCCACGAGCCCATGCTGGAGGGCTACACCTCGCTCGGCTTCCTGGCCGGGCACACGTCACGGATGCGGCTGGGCCTCCTCGTCACGGGCGTCACCTACCGCCACCCCGGGCTGCTGGCCAAGGTGGTCACCACCCTCGACGTCCTCTCGGGCGGTCGGGCCCAGCTGGGCATCGGCGCCGCCTGGTACGAGCGCGAGCACCTCGCCCTGGGCGTCCCCTTCCCGCCCGTGGCGGAGCGCTTCGAGCGCCTGGAGGAGGCGCTCCAGATCTGCCTGCAGATGTGGAGCGACGACGACGGGCCGTACGAGGGCCACCACTACCGGCTGGCCGAGACGGTGTGCTCGCCCCCGCCGGTGAGCACGCCGCGGCCGCGCATCCTCGTCGGCGGCGGGGGGGAGCGCAAGACCCTGCGCCTGGTGGCGCGCTACGCCGACGCCTGCAACCTCTTCACCGTCTCGGTGCCGGAGGTGGCCCGCAAGCTCGAGGTCCTCGACCGCCACTGCGAGGCCGAGGGGCGCGACCCCGGCACGGTGGAGCGCACCATCCTGGCCGTCACCGACCCCTTCGAGGACCTCGACGCCTTCCTGCGGGCCATGGAGGACTACGCCGCCCTCGGGGTCACGACGGTCGAGCTCGTCCCCCGCGGCGACCCCGTGGCCTTCGCCGCCGCCGTGGGGGAGCGCATCGTCCCCGCCCTGGCGGCGCTGGCTCCACCCGGGACCTGATCCCACCGGCCTCCTCGGCCGGGCGCCGGGGCCGGCGTCAGGGGGCGAAGCGGGCGGCCCCGTAGGCCACCACGGGGTCGATGCGCCCCGGCGCCCCGGCCCGGCGCCCCCCGCCGTGGCCGTCGAGGATCCCGGCCGCCACCAGGGCGGCCGAGTACGGACCGAGGAGGAGGCCGTTGGCGCCGTGCCCGGAGCAGACGTGGACGTTGGCCGTCCCCGGCACGAGACCGAGGACGGGGCGGTCGTCGGTGGTGGTGGGGCGCAGTCCCACCCGGACCTCGAGGAGCGAGGCCCCGCCCAGCCCCGGCGCGATGGCCACGCACTCGCGCAGGAGGTCGCGCACGCCTGCCGCCGTGGTCCCGGTGTCGAAGCCGGCCCCGGGCTCGAAGGTCCCGCCGCACGCCACCCGCCCCCCGGGCCAGGGCACCAGGTAGAAGTTGCACACCGGCTGGACGATGGGCCACGCCGCGCTGGGGTGGTGCAGGGCCGCCCCGGTGCCCGTGCCGGGCAGGACGACGTGGGCGATCTGGCCCTTGGTGGGGGTCACGGGGATGTCGCACCCGGCCCACAGGGCGGCCCGCGCCGTCCACGCCCCCGTGGCCAGCAGCACCGACCCGCACGGGAGGGCCCCCTCCCCGGTGCGGACCGCCGTCACCCTGCCGGCGGCGGCGTCGAGGCCGTGGGCCTCGGTGGCCACGAAGCGCACCCCCCGGCGCCGGGCGGCGCTGCGCAGGGCGGCGGTCAGGCGGCGCCCGTCGAGGCGCGCCGCGGCGGGGTTGTGCAGGGCCCGCCACACCGGGGCCAGGGGCGGGAACAGCTCCCGGGCCTCGGGGGCCGGGAGCTCCACCACCTCGGGGGCGCGGCCGGCCGCCACCGCCGCCACCTCGGCGAACCAGGGATCCTCGTGCTCGGCCAGGGCCACCACGAGGGAGCCGCACCGGGCGTAGGCGTCGGGGCCGGGGTCGGCGCCGTCGTCCCCCAGGCGGGACACCAGGCCGTCCATGTGGCGGGCGGCGTCGATGCCGAAGCCGAACCAGCTGGGGTCGGGATCGTGGAAGGTCTCGGGCGACAGGATCCCGGCCCCGGCGTCCGAGGCCCGCCCGGCCAGGACCCCGTCCACCACGGTCACGGTGGCGCGGCGGCAGGCCAACTCGTAGGCGGCGGCCGTGCCCACCAGCCCGGCCCCCACCACGACCACGTCCGACGACGGCCTGGACACGGCGGCGCGACCTCAGGGGGTGACGCCCGCCGCCTGGTCGGCGTGGCGCACCCAGGCGGCGTACATCTCGGCGTAGCGGCCCGGGCGGGCCACGAGCTCGGCGTGCGAGCCGACCTCGGCGATGCGGCCGTCGTCCACCACCACGATGCGGTCGGCCTTCATGGCGGTGGACAGCCGGTGGGCGATGAGGACGGCGGTGCGGGCCTCGAGCAGGACGTCGAGGGCGGCCTCGATCCGGGTCTCGGACTGCAGGTCCAGGTTGGACGTGGCCTCGTCCAGCACCAGCACCCGGGGCTGGGCCAGGAAGGCCCGACCCAGGGCGATGAGCTGGCGCTCGCCCGACGACAGGGACTGGCCCCGCTCGTGCACCACGGTGTCGAGGCCGTCGGGCAGGCGCTCCACCAGCTCCCCCAGGCCCACAGCCCGCACCGCCTCGTCCACCTCGGCGTCGGTGGCGGCGGGGTGGGCGAAGGCCAGGTTGTCGCGGATGGTCCCGGCGAAGAGGAACGGCTCCTGGGGGACCACCCCGAGCTGGCGCCGCAGCGAGTCCAGCGTCACCTCGTCGATGCGGTGCCCGTCGATGCAGACGTGCCCGTCGGTGGGGTCGTAGAAGCGGGTGATGAGCTTGGCCAGGGTGGACTTGCCCGCCCCGGTGGGCCCCACGAAGGCCACCGTCTCCCCCGGGGCGATGCGCAGGGAGACGTCGGAGATCACCGGGGTGCGGGGGTCGTAGCCGAAGGTGACGTGGTCGAAGACGATCTCGCCCTCGATGGGAGGGAGCTCGGTGGCCCCCGGTGCCTCCCGGACGGTGGGCTCGCTCGACAGCAGTGTGCGGAGCTTCACGATCGAGGCCTGGCTCTGCTGGAAGCTGTTGTACTGCTGGACCAGGAGTTGGATCGGGGCGAAGAAGCGGTTCAGGTAGAGGAAGAATGCCACGAGGGCGCCGATGGAGAGGGAGTGGTGCGCCACCATGACCCCGCCGATGGCCAGCAGGGCGGCCTGGCCCAACCACCCCAGGAGCTGGGTGCCGGGACCGTAGATGGCGTTGATCTGGGCGGTGTAGACGTTGGCGTCGCGGTACCACCCGACCACCTCCCGGTGGTGGAGGATGTTGTGGCGCTGGCGGTTGTTGGCGGCGACCACGCGCACCCCGTGCAGGCTCTCGGACAGGTCGGCCATCACGTTGGCGATCCCGTCGCGCACGCGGTCGTACCCGCGCTCGGAGGTGGCGCGGAACCAGAGCGACATGGCCACGAGCAGCGGCACCACCAGGGCCACGGTGATGAGGGCCAGCTCGACGTTGGTGGTGAAGAGGACCACGGTGATGACCACCATGGTGAGGGCCTGGATGGCGAACTGGGCCAGGCCGTCCTGGAGCAGCTGCTGGAGGTTCTCGATGTCGCTCGTCATCCGGGTCATGATCACCCCGGCCTTCTCGTCGGTGAAGAAGTCGAGCGAGAGGCGCTGGAGGTGGGTGAAGACCCGGACGCGCAGGTCGTTCATGACCCACGCCGCCAGCCGCCCCGTCACCTGGGTGAGCCAGCGCTGGGCCAGCGACGTGACGAGCACGCTGGCGAGGTAGATGGCCGCCACCACGAGCACCACGCCGAGGTGGGTGTGGTGGTGGACGGGCACCATGCCCCGGTCGATGGCGATCTCGGTGAGCTTGGGCCCGGCCTGCAGGAGGATGCTGAGGGTGACGATGAGGACGGCGGCGGCCGCCAGCATGCCGGGGTACTCCCACAGCAGGGCCCACAGGGTGAGGCGGCCGCGCTCCTTGGCCGAGGGGTGCTGGGAGAAGGCGACCTCGGGCTCGCCGTGGTCGGGCTCCTCGGCCAGCAACTGGTCCACGCCGTGCTGGAGCTCCGAGGGGATCCCCCCGAAGGGCAGGCCGGAGACGGGCTGGCCGGGGCGGCCGCCGCCGCCGAACATGGGACCGCCCACGAAGCCGCCGCCGAACCCCATCAGGACTCCCCCCCGCCCGCCGTGGCCCGCCCGGCGCCGTTGGGGTGCCCGGCACCGGTGGCGGTCCCGGCCCCGTTGGGGTGCCCCGCCCCGTTCCCCCCGGAGGTGGCGGTGCCGTTGCGGCCCGGGGGGCCGGCGTCGGGCACCGCCACGGCCACGTCCCGTTCGGCCTGGGCCAGGACCTCGGCGTACTGGGGCGTGGAGGCGAGCAGCTCGGCGTGGGTCCCCGTGGCCACGATCCGGCCCTCGTCCAGGAGGACGACCCGGTCGGCCAGGCTGATGGTCGACAGCCGGTGGGCCACGATGAGCGTGGTGCGCCCCTCCATGAGGAGCCGGAGGGCGTCGTGGATCTGCTGCTCCACCTGCACGTCGATGGCGCTGGTGGCGTCGTCGAGCACGAGGATGGGTGGGTTGACGAGCAGGGTGCGGGCGATGGCGATGCGCTGGCGCTGGCCGCCCGACAGCGTGTAGCCCCGCTCGCCGACCACGGTGTCGTAGCCGTGGGGGAGCTCCATGATGAAGTCGTGGGCCCCGGCGGCGCGCGCCGCCACCTCCACCTCGTCGAGGCCGGCGTCGGGGCGGCCGTAGGCGATGTTCTCGGCGATGGACACCGAGAAGAGGAAGGCCTCGTCGAGGACGATCCCCACGTTGCGGCGCAGGCTCTCGACCGTCACGTCGCGCACGTCGTGCCCGTCGACCAGGAGGTGCCCGGCCGTCACGTCGTAGAAGCGGGGGATGAGCCGGGCCACGGTCGACTTGCCCGACCCCGTCCGTCCGACCAGCGCCACGGTCTCGCCCGGCCGCAGGTGCAGGTCGAAGCCGGTCAGGACCTCGGGCAGGTCGGGCCCGTAGGAGAAGCCGACCCCCTCGAAGCGGATGTCGCCCCGCCCCTGGCCGAGGTCGACGGCCCCGAGCCGGTCCACGACGGTGGGCTGCTCGTCGAGGATCTCGTAGATGCGCTCGGCTGAGGCCGCGGCGCGCTGGCCCATCATGATGATCATCCCGAGCATCATGAACGGCGCCTGGAGCATGAACAGATAGGAGTTGAAGGCGACGATGGCGCCCAGGCCGAGGTGGCCCTGGATCACCAGGTAGCCCCCGAACCCGAGCACCAGGGCCAGCCCCACCTGGGGGAGGTTCTGGACCGCCGGCGTCCAGCGGGCTCGCAGGTCGGCGTCCTTGACGTAGCCCCACTGCACCTTGTCGGCCGCCTTGGCCAGGGACCGCAGTTGCTCGCCCTCGGCCGCGAACGACCGCACCACCCGCACGCCGTTCACGTTCTCGTCCACGATGGTGGCGACATCGGCCAGGCGGGCCTGGATGAGCCACGACACGGGGAACATCGACCGCCGCATCCGGTGGCCCACGATGAAGACGAAGGGCATGGTGAGCATGGCCACGAAGGCCAGCGGGACGTCGATGGACAGCATGAACCCGAACGCCACCACGGCGATGCTGCACTGCACCAGGATCATGGGGGCGAACGTCATGTACATCTGCACAGAGCGGATGTCGGAGTTGGCCCGCGAGATGAGCTGGCCCGACTGCACCCGGTCGTAGAAGCCGAACGACATCTTGGTGAGGTGTTCGTAGATGATGTTCCGGAGGTCGTACTCGATGTCGTAGGCGGTCTCGTACAGGAAGAGCCGGGCGACGTATCCCGAGATTCCTCCGACGACCCCGAGGGCCACGATCCACCAGACGTAGTGGCTGAGCGGCACCGTGTGGTGTTGGAGCGAGTTGGTGATGGCCAGGTTCAACAGGTTGGGAATCTGCACCTGGAGCACCAGACCGAGGAAGGAGAGCACGAGCGACGTTCCGAAGATCCCGCGGTGGGCCTTCATGATGGGCCAGGCCCGGCGCAGCCAGGTGAGCGACTGGTCGGGGTCGATCCCGGCCGGCGGTGGCTCGTTGCGGGCCACCTCGGCGATCGGGACGAAGGCGGTGCCGGTCTCGGGGGGAG
>DATJOV010000108.1:0-3311 GCA_035506735.1 Acidimicrobiales bacterium
ACTCCTCGACGTCGACCACCTCGACCAGGGTCCCGTCGAGGTCGTAGCGCCAGGCGTGGTAGCGGCACCGCAGACACCCCTCGTCGAACTGGCCCGGGGCCAGGCCCAGGCGGGGGCTCGGCTGCAGGGTGCGGCGGGCCCCGGGGAGCCGGCCGTAGTGGGCATGGATGCCGAGCGGCTCGTACGTCAGGTTGACGTCGTCGGTCCAGGCCAGGAGCTGGGGGTGGGTGCCCTGGACGTGGTAGCCCTCGTTGAAGGCGTCGACCACCACCTTCCAGTTGGCGGGCAGCACCGTGGACAGGCTGGCCCGCAGGCGCATGCCCTCGAGATGGTAGGGGGCGAGGAGGGCGGGCAGGGGGTCGAGGTAGTCGAGGAGGGGAGGCGCGCCGGGGTCGAGGGTGACCCACACGAACCCGCCCCAGCGCTCGGTCCGGATCTTCCCCAGGCCCACCCCCTCGGGGAGGGGGTCGAACTCCTCGACGTCGACCACCTCGACCAGGGTCCCGTCGAGGTCGTAGCGCCAGGCGTGGTAGCGGCACCGCAGACACCCCTCGTCGAGGTGGCCCGTGCCCTCGGCCAGCCGCGTGCCGCGGTGCAGGCAGGTGTTGGAGAACGCCCCCACCACGTCGGGAGCGGAGCGCACCACCAGGATGGACTGGTCGCCGATGCGGTACTCGAGGAAGTCGCCGACCTCGGCCACCTCCTCCTCGCGGCACGCCACCTGCCACACCCGCCCCCACAGGTGCTCGAACTCCGCCGCGGCGAAGCCGGCGTCGGTGTAGCGGCCCCGGGGGACGACGCCGTCGGCGCCCACCAGGAGGCGCTCGATCCCCGTCCCGTGCATCGCCGCCATCGTAGGCGGGGGTCTGCGCCGCCAGCGCGGCGCCACGGGTCCGCAGCGACCGGCTCGTATACTCCCAGGGCCCGAGAGGCCGCCCCCGTGGGGCGGGGATCGGGCGGGGATGGGAAGGGGACGAGCAATGCCAGAGCCCGTCATCGTGGAGGCGGTGCGCACGCCCATCGGCAAGCGCAAGGGTGCCCTGGCCGGGTTGCACCCGGCCGAGCTCCTGGGCGTGGTCCAGCTCGAGGTGGTGAAGCGGGCCGGCATCGACCCGGCCGAGGTCGAGCAGATCTTCGCCGGCTGCGTCACCCAGGCGGGGGAGCAGTCCTTCAACATCGCCCGGACGGCCTGGCTCAACCAGGGCCTCCCGTACGAGACCGCCGCCACCACCATCGACTGCCAGTGCGGGTCCTCGCAGCAGGCCAACCACATCGTGGCCGGGCTGGTGGCGTCGGGGGTGGTGGAGGTGGCCATGGCGTGCGGGGTCGAGGCCATGAGCCGGGTGGGCCTCGGCGCCAACGTGGCCGGCGGTCCGGGGCGTCCCTTCCCGCCCGGCTTCGCCGTCGACACCCCCGACCAGTTCCACGCGGCCGAGCGCATCGCCGCGAAGTACGGGGTGACGCGCGCCGACGCCGACGCTCTGGGCCTGGCCTCCCAGCACAAGGCGGCCCAGGCCTGGGCCGAGGGCCGCTTCGCCCGGGAGGTCGTGGCCGTGGAGGCGCCCGTGCTGGGCCCCGACGGCCCGACGGGGGAGCGGCACGTGGTCGAGCGCGACCAGGGACTGCGGGCCACCACGGCCGAGGGCCTGGCCGGCCTGCAGCCCGTGGTGGCCGAGGGGATCCACACCGCCGGGAGCTCCTCGCAGATCTCGGACGGGGCCGCCGCCGTGCTGTGGATGTCCGAGGCCCGGGCCCGCCGGGCCGGCGTGCGGCCCCGGGCCCGGGTGCGGGCCCAGGTGCTGGTGGGCTCGGACCCCTACTACCAGCTCGACGGCCCCATCGCCGCCACCGCCGCGGTGCTGGCCAAGGCCGGGATGACGGTGGCCGACGTCGACGTCTTCGAGGTGAACGAGGCCTTCGCCTCGGTGGTGTGCTCGTGGCAGCGGGCCCACGACGTGGACTGGCACAAGGTGAACGTGAACGGGGGGGCCATCGCCCTCGGCCACCCCGTGGGCGCCACCGGGAGCCGGCTCGTCACCACCGCCCTGCACGAGCTCGAGCGGCGCGACGGCGAGGTGGCGCTGGTGTCGATGTGTTGCGGGGGCGGGCTGGCCACCGGCACCGTCCTCGAGCGGCTCTGACGGCGGCGCCGGGGGGGCCGGGGCGGGTGCCCTCCACCGTGGCCGACGGGGTGGTGCGCGCACCGGCCCTGGCCGAGGTGGCGCTCCCGGCCCGGACCGTGGCCGAGCTCCTGGAGCGCAACGCCGCCGACCCCGTGGTCGGGTCCCGGCCCGCCCTGCGCTTCGGCGAGCAGGCCTGGTCCCACGCCGAGGTGCTGGGGGAGGCCCGGCGCTACGCCGCCCTCTTCCGGCGCCGCCTCGACCCGGGGCGCCCGCCCCATGTGGCCGTGCTCCTCGACAACACCCCCGACTACGTCTTCGCCCTGTGCGGGGCGGGGCTGGCCGGGGTGGCCGTGGTGGGGCTCAACACCACGAGGCGCGACGAGCACCTGGCCCACGACGTCGCCCACACCGACGCCCAGCTCGTCATCACCGAGCCCCGCCACGGGGCCCTGCTGGCGCCGGTCACGGCGAGGGTGGCCCTGCCCGGGGGCGTGCTTCTGACGCGCCGCTTCGCCGACGCCGCCGATCCCGACGCCGACGTCGTGCCAGGGGCGGCGTCGCTGGAGGAGGAGCTGGCGGCCGCCGGGGCCGGGGCGGGGTCGGCGCCGGGGGAGGTGGCCCCCCCCGACACCGGACCGGACACGCTGTGGGCGCTCCTGTTCACCTCGGGAACCTCCGACGCCCCCAAGGCGGTGCGCTGCACCCAGGGCCGCCTCCTCGGGACCGGGGCCCGCATGGCGGCCATGCTCGAGCTCGGCCCCGACGACGTGGGCTACGCCGCCATGCCCCTGTTCCACACCAATTCCCTCATGGCCGGGCTGGCACCGGCCCTGGTGGCGGGGGCCACCCTGTCGCTGGCCCGTCGCTTCTCGGCCTCGCGCCTGCTCGACGACGTGCGCCGCTACGGGGTGACCTGGGTCAACTACACCGGCAAGGCCCTGGCCTACCTCCTCGCCACCGAGGCCCGCCCCGACGACGCCACCACCACGTGGCGCATCGCCTTCGGCAACGAGGGCTCGCCCGGCGTGGTGGAGGCGGCGGCGGCGCGCTTCGGCATCCGCGTCGTCGACGTCTTCGGGTCGACCGAGGGGGCCATCGCCCTGGACCGCAGCGGCGGGCCGCCCCGGGGGTCGGTGGGCCGCCTGCGCCAGGGCGTGGCCGTGGTCGACCCCGACGGCAACGAGGTGG
>DATJOV010000109.1:0-3507 GCA_035506735.1 Acidimicrobiales bacterium
CCCAGACCGACCAGGTGGTGAGCGAGTACAGCTCGATCGTGGCCGGCAACCTGGAGTCCTCGCTCGACCAGCTCCACGACGCCGAGCAGGCGCTCGAGCTCCAGCAGGGGGCGCTGCACCGGGCCCAGCTGCTGGCCCAGACCGATCAGGCCCAGCGGGCCGCCGCCCTGCACGGCGCCGACGCCACCGAGGCCCAGCTGACGGCGTTGCACTCCCTCGTGACGGGGCAGCTGGCGGCGGCGGTGGCGGCCGAGCAGGTCACCGAGGACGCCCTGGCGGCCCGGGCCGCCGGCACCAGCCACCTCGCCGTCCCGGCCCCGGGTGCCGGCACGGCCGGGGCGACCACCACGGCGGCGGCGGCCCCCACGGTGGCCGACCCACCCCTCCCGCCCTACCTGCAGTGCGTGCTCGAGGCCGAGTCGAGCGGGGACTACGGGGCGGTGTCGCCCAGCGGCACCTACATGGGGGGCTTCCAGTTCAGCCAGTCGACATGGAACACGGCGGCCCAGGCCGCCGGGCTGTCGTTCCTGGTGGGGGTGGCCCCCGACAAGGCCAGCAAGGCCGAGCAGGACGCCGTGGCCGTGGTCCTCTACGCCCTGGACGGCCACCAGCCCTGGTTGGGCGACCGCTGCGGCTGAGCCCCGGACGGCGGGTCGCCCCCCCAACGGGGCCACAACTTCGCGGGACCGGCCGTCGAGGACGCTCCAGGGCACCGGGGCTGCGGTCGACACCTGGCCCGTGGGCACCTCCGCCTGGCGGCAGCCCCTGCGCCGCCGCGCCGACCGATCGCGACCGGGAATCTGGTGGCTCTACGCCGCCCTGGCCGGCGTCGTCCTCGCCTACCTGGTCTCCCTCGTCATCCGCCCCCCCGACCAGCAGTGGACGTGGCTCGACGGCTGGGGCGTGGCCGGCTTCGAGGCCGCGGCGGCGGGGCTGTGCATCGTCCGGGGCCTGACCCGGCGCCAGGGGCGGTCCGTCCCCCTCCTGCTCGGCTTCGGCCTCCTGTCGTGGGCCCTGGGGGACTTCGCCTTCACGGCCGAGTCCCTGGGCGGGACCGTCCCGCCCGTGCCCTCGGTCGCCGATCTCTTCTACATGGGCTTCTACCCCCTGGCCTACGCCGGGACCATGATCCTGCTGCGGCGCCAGGTCGACCGCCTGTCCCCCCCCAACTGGCTCGACGGCGCTGTGGCCGGCCTCGGGGCGGCGTCGCTGTGCGCCGCCTTCGCCTTCCACGACATCGCCCGTGCCACCCGGGCCGGGGCGGCCGCCACGGCCACCAACCTGGCCTACCCCGTGGGCGACCTCCTCCTGCTGTCCCTGGCCATCGGAGGCACGGCCCTCCTGGCGCGGGGCCGGCGGGGACCGTGGCTGGTCCTGGCGGGCGGGATCACCGTCAACGTGGTGGGCGACACCGTGAACCTCTTCGGCGCCACCACCGTGGGCCAGTCCCATCTGGGCATGGTCCTGAACGGCGGCGCCTGGCCGGTGTCCATCCTGGTCATCTCGGCCTCGGCCTGGATGGCACCGGGGACGGGCGACCCCCTGCGCCCCCAGCGTGCCGCCGGCTTCCTCCTCCCCGGCGTCGCCGCCGGGGCAGGGCTGATCCTGCTGTTCGTGGGCTCGCTGCGGCCCCTGGGCGGGGTGGCCCTGGGTCTGGCCACAGCCACCCTGGTGGTGGTGGGGCTGCGCATGACGGCCTCGGTCCGGAGCCTGCGCCTCCTCACCGAGGAGCGCCACCGCCAGGCCGTCACCGACGAGCTCACCGGTCTCGGGAACCGCCGCCAGCTCTTCCACGTCCTCGACGCCTACTTCGACCCGGTCGCCACCGGGCCCGGCGAGCTGCGCGCCGCGGGGCGGACGCTGGCCTTCCTCTTCATCGACCTCAACCGTTTCAAGGAGATCAACGACTCCTTCGGTCACCCCGCCGGGGACGAGCTCCTGCGCCAGATCGGGCCCCGCCTGAGCCGGGCCGTGCGCCCCGGCGACGTGGTGGTGCGCCTCGGGGGGGACGAGCTCGGGGTGGTCCTCCTCGACGCCGGGGCCGACGCCGCCACCGCCGCGGCCCGCCGCATCGTCGCCGCCCTGGCCGAGCCCTTCACCCTGCGCATGGTGCGGGCCCGCATCGGCGCCAGCATCGGCATCGCCCTGGCCCCCGAGGACGCCTCCGACGCGGCCGAGTTGCTGTGGTGCGCCGACGTGGCCATGTACCGGGCCAAGCTGGGGGGCACGCCCTTCGCCCTCTACGACCACCGCATCGACGGCGAGGAGCAGCAGCTGCGTCTGGTCGACGAGCTGCGGGCGGCGGTGGAGGCCGGCGACTTCGTCCTCCACTACCAGCCCCAGCTGGACCTGCGCACCGGCCACATCATGGCGGTGGAGGCCCTGGTGCGCTGGCCCCACGCCCGCCTGGGCCTCATCCCCCCGCTCAAGTTCCTGCCCCTGGCCGAGGAGGCCGGCCTCATGGGGGACCTCACCCGGCTGGTGCTGGACCGGGCTCTGGACCAGTGCGCCCGGTGGCGCCGGGAGCAGCCCGACCTGGCCGTGTCGGTCAACGTCTCGGCCTCCAACCTCCTCGACCCCGACTTCACCGACCTGGTGGGCTCCCTCCTCGACCGCCACGACGTGCCGCCCGAGGCCCTGGTGCTCGAGATCACCGAGACCAGCATCATCACCGACTTCGACCGCTCCCGCTCCGTCATCGAGCGACTGCGCGACCTCGGCATCGTGGTCTCCATCGACGACTTCGGGGCCGGCTTCACCTCGCTCGCCTACCTGAGCAGCCTGGCGGTGCGCGAGCTCAAGCTGGACCGCACTTTCATCACCGGGCTCGGGGCGGGCCGGACGGGGCGCGACTTCGAGCTGGTGCGGGCCACCATCGAGCTCGGCCACGCCATGGGCCTGCGGGTGGTGGCCGAGGGCATCGAGGACGCCGCCACGCTCGACCTCCTGGGCGAGCTGGGCTGCGACCTGGCCCAGGGCTACTTCATCAGCCGGCCCATGCCCCCCGACGAGCTGGCCTTCCGGCCCCACGGGGCCAGCACCGCCCTGGCCGGGTAGCGGGGCGCCACCGCCCCGGCGCCCTCCCGCCCGTTAGCGTGGAGGGGTCGCCGGCGGGGTATCGGCACCGGCACGAGGCCCGTCCGGCCAGGAGCGAGGAGGAGCGCCATGACCGGTCCGCACGAGCGCCCGCACTGGCGGGGGATCAACCATCTCGCCCTCGTCACCGACGACATGGACGCCACCGTCCGCTTCTACCACGGCGTTCTCGGGGCCCGGCTGGTGGCCACCATCGGCACCCCCCAGTTCCGCCACTACTTCTTCGAGTTCGGCCCGCAGAACACGGTGGCCTTCTTCGAGTACGCCGGCCTGCCCCTCGACCGCCTGGCCAAGGCGGCCGGCGTCCCCGACCCCCGGGCCGTGCAGTTCGACCACCTGTCGTTCAACCTCCCCGACGAGGACGCCCTCCTCGACCTCCGCGCCAGGCTCAAGGCGGCCGAGTGCGAGGTG
>DATJOV010000110.1:0-2130 GCA_035506735.1 Acidimicrobiales bacterium
GGGGCCCGGCCGCCGGTGCCGGCTTCGACCGCGGCGGCGCCCGGTCCTCCTCCCGGGACATCCCGCCACCCACGGTGAGGGGCTGACGGCCACGACGGGACCGGGCCCGTCGCCCGGCGCCCGTCGGCGTCGCCCCAGGTCCGGGCGCCTCTTTCCCCCCCGAGGGTCGGGCCCGGGGCGGTCGGCGCCCCGGCCCCGCCCGGGAATTGGGAGAAATGTGCGCGTCGCTCCTAAGGATTGACCGTCGGCGCCTCGATATGGAGAACAGTCGCGACACCCGGTCGCGGCGCCGATCAGGGGCCACCGGAGCCCCGAACCCAGGGAGAGCCCGCCGCGGTGCAAGTGTTGGACCCCCTCGCCGACGTGACCCCGGCCCCGACCCGCACCTGGCGCGAGTCGCTCGGCTGGCGGGACCTCCAGCCCGCCTCCCCCGAGCTGGTGGTGCGCATGGCGCCCATGCTCAGCGTCCTCCGCTGGGCCACGTTGTGCCTGGCCCTGGCCCTGGCCGTGGTGGCCCAGCGGGGAGCGAGCGCCGCCGTCGGGGGCGCGGTGCTGGTCGCCTACACCCTGGGCCGCACCATCTGGCCCATCGGGCGGGAGGAGGGGCGGTGGCAGACCATCGGCGCCCTCCTGCTCGAGGTGGCCGTGGGCGTGGCGGTGGTGGAGACGACCGGCTTCGACCACTCCCCCTTCCTCATCTGCCTGGGGGTCTCGACGGTGATCGCCGGCTTCGCCGGCGGTCTGCGCGTCATGTCGGGCTTGGCCGCCATCGCCGGCCTGGCCGTGGCGCTGCCCAGCCTGTTCCTGGCCTCGGGGGGCGTGGCCGCCAACGCCAGCGTGCAGTTCGGCGTGGAGCTGGTGCTCGTGGGCGTGGTGGGCGGGTTCAGCCGCTACCTGGTGGAGGACGCCCACCAGGCCCGCGAAGGTCTGAGCGATCGCGTCGAGCACCTGGCCGAAGTGAACGAGCTGCTCCTCGACCTCCACCGCGCCACCGAACGCGAGGTCACCCCCATGCACGTGGAGGGGGCGGCCCGCTGGGCCCTCGAGCGCCTCGAGGAGATGTTCGACCCCGACGTCGCCGCCGTGGTGCTGCTCGATCCGGCCACCGGGTCGTGGCACGTGGCGGCGGCCACCGGCGTGCGCACCGGGACCCCGGAGCGGCCCGTGGAGCTGCTGCCCGCCTTGCGCCTGGCGGCCGAGGGCCACGAGCCCCTCACCCGTGACGACCTCGAGCAGGGCCTGAGCTACCGGTCGCGCTGGGGCCTGTACTGCCCCATGCGGGCCCGGGGCGAGGTCGTGGGCGTCCTGGCCGTGGAGTCCAAGGCGGGGCGGGGCTCTGATCCCCGGGACCGTCGCCGCCTGTCGGACCTGGCCAAGGCGGCCGCCCTGGCCATCGACAACGCCCGCTGGCTCGAGCGCATCCACACCCTCGGCATGGAGCAGGAGCGCTCCCGCCTGGCCCGCGAGCTCCACGACCACATCGGCCAGTCGGTGGTCTACATCGGCTTCGAGCTCGACCGGCTGGTGCAGCTCAACCACGGCCGGGCCGTCCAGGGCGATCTCATGGCCCTGCGCGGCGACCTGCGCGACCTGGTGGAGGAGATGCGGGACATGCTCGTCGACCTCCGCTCCGACGTGTCGGAGACCCAGGGCGTGGACGGGGTCCTGCGCTCGTTCCTCGATCGCGTCAACAAGCGCAACCGGGTCGAGGTGTCGCTCGTGGCCGAGGCCGACAGCCGCATGCCGCTGCCGGTGGAACGCGAGGTCTGGCGGGTGGCCCGTGAGGCCGTCATGAACGCCGAGCGCCACGCCCACGCCTCGCACGTGTCGATCCTGTGGCTGTGCAACCACGACGGCGCCCTCCTGGAGGTGGCCGACGACGGCGTCGGGATCCCGGCCGGCAAGGTGGCCGGCTCGTCCGGTTACGGGTTGATCGGCATGCGCGAACGGGCCGACTCGATCGGCGCCCAGTTGGAGATCACCTCGGGCCCGGGCACGGGCACCTTGGTACGGATGAGAGTGAGAGCGGCCTGATGACACGAGTACTGATCGCAGACGACCACACCATGGTGCGCGAGGGCCTGCGCTGGGCCCTCGAGCACGCCGGCTTCGACGTGGTGGGGGAGGCGG
>DATJOV010000111.1:0-2000 GCA_035506735.1 Acidimicrobiales bacterium
GCAGATCTGCCCGGACTTCTGCTTCCAGGTCTACAAGTACGAGACGCCCCTCACCCACCCCGCCTCGGAGGACCCGGCATGACCCGGCGGCTGATGGAGGGCTCCGAGGCCATCGCCGATGCCATGGTGGGGGCGGGCTGCCGCTTCTTCACCGGCTACCCGATGACCCCGTTCACCGAGGTGCTCGAACACATGGCCAAGAAGCTCCCGCCCCTGGGCGGCACCTGCATCAATGCGGAGTCGGAGATCGAGGCGGTCGGGATGTGCTGGGGCGCGGCCGCCACCGGCACGCTGGCCGCCACCGGCTCGGTGGGCCAGGGCCTCTCGCTGATGCAGGAGTCGCTGGCCGAGATCACCCTGGCCAAGCTGCCCCTGGTGGTGCTCAACATGGCCCGGGGCCAGAGCGACTACTGGCAGGCCACCCGGGGCGGGGGCCACGGCGACTACCGCCACCTGGTGCTCGCCCCCATGGACGTCCCCGAGGCGGCCCGTCTGGTGCGCCTGGCCTTCGAGCTGACCCAGCGCTGGCGCAACCCGGTGCTGGTGATGGGGGACTACTTCTTGGCCCACGTCTACCAGGGGGTGGAGGTGGACGAGCCCGAGCCGCCCCCGGCCCCGCCGCCGTGGGCCCTGGACGGCTCCTCGGGAGGCAGCGGCCGGGCCAAGCTCATCTCGCCCTTAGGGGACGTCAAACAACGCGACGACGTCGGCTACGACCTGCAGGACTACTACCTGCGCCGGGCCGACGAGACCCGGGCCATGCTCGAGGGGGTGGCGCCGTTGTCCGAGACCGGCTCCCTCGACGGGGCCGAGGTGGTGGTCGTCGCCTACGGGACCCCGGCCCGCTACGTGCGCGCCGCGGTGCGCGAGCTTCGAGAGGAGGGCCGACCGGTGGGCTTCATCCGTCCGGTGTCGCTGGTGCCGTTCCCCACCACGGTGGTGTCCACGGCGGCCGAGTCGGCCCGCCTGGTCACGGTCTTTGAGAACTCCACCGGCCAGATGGTCGACGACGTGCGCCTGGCGGTGCTGGGACGCTGCCCGGTCGAGTTCATCGGCGGCCTGACCACCGACACCTCGGGCTTCGGGGTGGGCCCGGACCTCGACGTGGCGGTGGTGCGGTCCCGCATCGAGGCCCTGGCCGTCGCGGCGGGGGTGTGGTCGTGACCCCCGCCCCCGGCCCGGTCCCGGCCGGCACCGTCGTCCCGACCGGTGCCCCCCCGGACCTCCCGGCCCGACTGGTCGACGACTTCACCCCCGACCTGATCGACGTCGGCGCCCACCACCTGTGCCCGGGCTGCGGCGAGCCGATCGCCATGCGCTCGATCCTGGAGGCGGTGGCCGAGCGCGGAGCCATCGACTCGGCGGTCGGGGTCTTCGGCATCGGCTGCTACACCGCCTTTTCCAACAACCTCGACTGCGAGGTGCTCCAGGCCCTCCACGGCCGGGCCCCGTCCCTCGCCACCGGGGTGAAGCGCTGCCGGCCCGACACCGTGGTCTTCGGCATCCAAGGCGACGGGGACATGGTCAACGAGGGCCTCCAAGAGGTGCTCCACGCCGCCGGTCGGGGTGAGCGGATCACCTGCTTCATGTTGAACAACGGGGTGTTCGGCGAGACCGGCGGCCACATGACGGCGGCCACCGTGCTCGGCCAGCGCACCAAGAACACCCTGGAGGGCCGCAACGCCGCCGACCACGGCTACCCCATCTTGGTGTCCAACCTCCTGGCCCAGCTCGACGGGGCCGCCTACGTGGCCCGCGGAGCGGTCAACACCGCCGGCAACGTGGCCCGCACCAAGCGCATGATCACCCGGGCCTTCGAGGTCCAGGCCCAGGGCCTGGGCTTCTCGTTCGTCGAGATCCTCACCATGTGCCCGACCGGGTGGTTCATCGACACCGGTGAGGCCCCCGACTACCTGGCCGACAACCTCGCCGAGGTCCACCGCACCGGAGTGGTGAAGGATGTGGGGGCCGCCACCTAGCGCGAGCCGTCGGACGGGTCG
>DATJOV010000112.1:0-2043 GCA_035506735.1 Acidimicrobiales bacterium
ACCAGCACGGCCAGGACCGCCGGGGGGAAGGAGCGCACGGGGCCTTGGACGACCCGGCCCCGGATGCGGTTCCCGGCGTCGTCCCTCCCCACCCGGCGCCGCGGTGCGGCTCGGGCGGGAGCGCTCGGCACGGGACGGCCCAACTACGGTCTCCACCATGGACGCCCCCCGCACGAGCGGCGCCGTCCCGGTCGGACGGCACTGACGCCCGTGGGCTTCGACGCCCTGGCCGACGAGCTCTACCGCCTCCCACCGGAGCGCTTCGTGGCGGCACGCCAGGCCGGGGCCAAGGAGCTCGCCGCCGCGGGCGAGCGCCGGGCCGCTGCCGACCTGCGGGCCCTGCGCAAGCCCTCGCCCGCGGCGTGGCTCGTGAACGTGACGGCCCGGGAGCATGCCGACGAGCTGGGGCAGCTGCTCGCTCTCCGTTCCCGCTTCACCACGGCCCAGGCCCGGCGCGACGCCGACGCGCTCCGGCGGGTGTCGGCCGAGCGCCGCGCCCTCGTGGCCGGCCTCGTGTCGTCGGCGGCAGCCATGGCCGACCGGCACGGTCGGTCGGTGTCGCCCGAGGTCCTGCGGCAGGTCGAGGAGACCCTCGAGGCGGCCGTGGCCGACGAGGCCGTCGCCGCCGCCGTCCGGAGGGGACGCCTGGTCGAGGCCCGCCGGCACGTGGGCTTCGGAGACGTCGCGGTGCCGGCCCCCGGGGCCGCACCACGACCGGCCAGGCCCCGGGGCCGGGCGCCCGACGGCGGTCCCGCGCCCACGGCACCGCGGGCCAGGGCGGCGGCGGGGGAGGCACGGGCCCGGGCCGAGCTGGCCCGGCGGACGGCGGCGCTGGAGGAGGCCCGGACCCGGCACGCCGAGGCCGAGGCGCAGCGCCGGACGGCGGCACGGGCCCTCCAGGACGCCGAGCGGCGGTGCGAGCGGGCCGCCCGGGAGCTCACCCGGGCCGAGGGCCTCGTGCAGCGGGCCCGGGACACCCTGGACCGCTCGGGCGCCTGACGCCGCCGGCGGCGCCGTCACGGACGGGGCCGGCGGCTCAGCTGGCCGAACGGGAGGCGGCCAGGGTGCGGGCCACGACGTCGATGAGGCGGTCGGGCATGATCGGCTTCTCCAGGTACGTCACCACCCGCGCTCCCGTCCGGGCCCACATGGCCTCGTCCAGGGCGTAGGCGGAGACGAGGACCACGAGCTGGCGCTCGCCCATGGCGTCGAGCACGGAGAACCCGTCACGCCGCGGCATCCGCAGGTCCAGCAGGACCAGACCGGCGTCGAGGCCCTGCAGGGTGCGCAGTGCCACCTCGCCGTCCTCGGCCACCGCCACCGTGTAGCCGGCGCCCCGCAGGATGGCGGCCCAGGTGATGCGGATGCCGAAGTCGTCGTCGACCACGAGGACGTCGACGTTCGGTGCGGCGGGCGGGTCGGCCGTTCCCGGGAGGCGGACCCGTGCCCACGGGTCGCCGCCCCGACCGCGCTCCTCGGGGCCCGTCACGGCCGCTGGTGCAGCCGCCGGGCCCCGTGGGGCTGGGTCACGGCATCCACGACGCGATCGGCCAGCCGGAGCCAGACGTCGAGGAGCATTCCGACCATCGACATGGCACCCTCCTCCGCAGCGCGGGTTCCTCCCACCCGCTCCGAGCCGAGCGTGGCGCTCCGCTGCCACGACGCTCAAGAGGCGTTTCCCCCTAGGCGAAATCACCCCCGCCGTCTGGGACGGGGCTGTGGACCGGCCCGGTCGGCCCGGCCCTCAGAAGCCGGTCACGCCCACCACGGGCTGGGCCAGCCGGGTCCCCCCCATCGACCCGTCGAAGGGGGCGGAGCCGAAGGCGAAGACCCCGCCGTCGGCGCCCACCAGGCGGTAGCCGCTCCCGTCGGCGGTCTCGGCCATCCCCACCACGGGAGCGGCGAGCCCCCGGGCCGACCCGAAGAAGGGGGCACCGCCGAAGGCGAACACCCCGCCGTCGGCGCCGACCTCCCAGTAGCCACCGGTGTTGGTGTCGTCCACCAGCGCCACCACCGGCTTGGCCAGCCGGATGCCCCCCGTGG
>DATJOV010000113.1:0-4236 GCA_035506735.1 Acidimicrobiales bacterium
TCGGACGCGGCCACCCGCCCCGCCCCGGCCGGGCCGAAGCGCACCGCCTCCACGCCGTCGGGGCCCCGCTCCAGGGCGGTGACGGGCGAGTCCAGGAGCACCTCGACCCCGGCCTTGGTGAGGAGGTCCCGGCACGACTCCCACATCATCCCGGGCCCCAGCTTGGGGTACTGGAACTCCCCGATGAGGCTCGTCACCTGGCGGGCCCGGGCCCGCCGCCCGCCCAGCCGGGCCCGGACGGGCTCCCACACCGCCTGGAACAGCGACATCCCCTTGATGCGCTGGGCCCCCCAGTCGGCCGAGAGCTCGGAGGCGGGCACCCCCCACACCTTGTGGTTGTAGGTCTTGAAGAAGTGCTCGTAGAGGCGCCAGCCGTAGTTGGCCACGATGTAGTCCTCGAGGGAGGTGACGTCGCGGGGCGGGACGAGGCGGGCCCGGAGGTACGACGTGGCACAGCGCAGGGCCTCCACCGGGCCCAGGTTGCGCAGGGCGTTGAAGGGCTTGATGGGGTAGTCGTAGAAGCGGCCCTCGTAGTAGATGCGGCTGAGGCGGGTGCGCATGAGGAAGTCCTCGGGGGGGAGGATCTCGTGCCACAGGGCCTCCACGGGCTGCACCTTGGTGAAGAAGCGGTGCCCTCCGATGTCGAAGCGCCACCCGTCGCGCTCCACCGTGCGGCTGATGCCCCCCACCACCTCGTCGGCCTCGAGCACGACGGTGGGGACCTCGGCCTTGGCCAGCTGGTAGGCGGCGGTGAGCCCGGCCGGGCCGGCGCCGATGACCACCACGGGTTGGTCGACCCGCCCCGCACGCGTCCTCTCCGTCACCGTCTCGCTCCGCTCGTCCGGTCCCCGACCCGGGGGGCAGGATACCGCCGCGGGGGCAAAGTCCCTGGCACCGGGCGCCCCCGCCTCCTCCGTCCTACCCGCCCGGCGGTGGCCCCACCCCGGTCAGGGCACGTAGAGATTGGTGAAGGCGAGCAGGGTGTACAGCCCCAGTCCGGCCCCGGCCAGCACCAGGACGGTGCGCTGCACGGCGGCCCGGCCGGTGAGGCTCGCCCCCGCCAGCGCCAGGGGGAAGGCCGACCAGGCGTAGCGCTCGAAGCCGTCGAGGTTCGACGCCGTGACGGCCACGGCCACGACGGCGGCGGCGAAGGCCCCGTAGCAGGCGGGCCAGCGCCGGAAGGCCACCACCACCAGGGCCACGGCCAGGAGCACCCAGGGCAGGTGCAGGGCCGAGCCCAGATGGCGGTCGTGGACCAGCAGGACGGCGTCGTGGGCCAGGGTCCGGACCGGATCGGCCACGCCGCCGCGCAGGGTCCCCTCCTGCTGCACCCGCAGGGGGGCCAGGGCGTCGCCGTAGCGCCATCCCACGTAGGCCAGGAACGCCCCCATGCCGGCCACGGGCCCGGCCACGGCGGCCACCGGGGCCGGGCCCGGGCGCCGGGCCCGCACCACCTCGACCAGGGCCGGCACCGCCAGCAGGACCCCCAGGGGCCGGGTGGCCCCGGCCAGGAGGCCGAGGAGTGCGGCCCACCACCACGCCCGGGCCCGCAGGGCCAGCATGGTCCCGACGGCCAGGGCCATGAGGGTGCCCTCGGCGTAGCCCATGACGGCGGTGAAGGCGGGCGGTGCCAGGCACACCAGCCAGGCGGCCCGGCGGGCCAGGGCGTCGTCGCCGGACTCCCGCCGGGCCAGCACCACCAGGGCGGTGGTGGCCGCCAGGGCAGAGAGGTTGGACACGAGCAGGAGTGCCCCGCCCACGGGGAGGCGGGTGGCGACGGCGAGGCCTCGCACCAGCACGGGCACGAGGGGGAAGAAGCGCAGGGCCTGGTGCCCGGCGCCCCCGTAGCCGTGGCGGGCGATGGCCTCGTACCACCCGCTGTCCCAGCCGAGCAGCCCCTCGTGCACGCGCGCCACCACGGCCGGGAGGGGACGGGCCCGCTCCGCCACCTCGTGCGCCACGGCCAGGGCGCCGAGGACGACGAGGCGGGCCACCACCCAGGGGGCCAGGGCGGCACCGAGCGCCCAGCGCCATGGGGCCCACCACGCCGAGGACGGATCGTGATCGGGACGGGACGGGACCGGGGCGCCGAGGGTGCCGGGCCCCGGCGTCCCCGCCCCGCCCGGGGCGAGCGGTTCGACCGCAGCGGGCTCGGACACGGACGACGGCGTCGGCTCGAGGGCCCGCATCCCGGGCATGCTACGGCCCGGCGCGGCGCGGCCGCCCGGGGCGGTGCCGCACCCGCAACGAACCCACCACGGGCCCACCACGGGCGCACCACGGCGCCGACGATGCCCCGGTCGGCGGGGTGGTGCCGTCTACCATGACGGCGCGGGGGCACGCTGCCCCCGTCGTTGCCGAGGGTCGAGGGGAACCGATGGGTGACGCCGCACAGCGCTACGACCGTCGGGGCTTCCTGTCCCGTGGGGCGTCGGCGGCGGCGGCACTGGGCCTGGCCGGTGTGGGCCTCCCCACCCTCCTCGAGGCGTGCGGCTCGACCAAACCCCCTGCCGCCGGCCGCACGTCCACGCCGGGCGTGGGGACGGGGCCGCCCCGCCGGGGCGGGACGGTGACCATCGGCCTCAACTCAGAGATCGACGGCTTCCTGCCCACGGCGAGCCACTTCGACAACTCGGGCCTGACCTACGCCAACACCGTCTTCGACAGCCTCACCCGCATCGGGGCCGACGGCCAGGCCCATCCCTACCTGGCCCAGTCGGTGCAGGGCAACAGCGACCGCACGGTGTGGACGGTGACGCTGCGGCCCGGCATCACCTTCCACGACGGCTCCGCCCTCGACGCCGACGTCCTGGTGGCCAACCTCAACGCCCTGCGCCAGTCCCCCCTCACGGGCCAGGCGGTGGCGCCGGTGAGCGCCGTGCGCAAGGTGGGGGACCTGGCCATGCAGGTGACGTGCGACGAGCCCCTGGTGGCCTTCCCCTACTACCTGTCCACCCAGATCGGCTACCCCGTCGCCCTGGCCCAGCTCGACGCAGCCAACTCCACCCACCCCATCGGCACCGGGCCCTTCGTGTACCAGTCGTGGGAGCCCAACGACCACTTCACCGCCACCCGCAACCCCCACTACTGGCGGGCCGGCCTCCCCTACCTCGACGCCGTGACCTACAAGCCCATCGCCGACGACCAGTCGCGCCAGGACGCCCTGGGTTCGGGCGCGGTGGACATGATGGTCACGCGCGACCCCACCACCATCAAGGACCTGGGGGACGCGGCGGGCTTCGCCCAGGTGGCCGACCTGACCCAGCGCCACGGCCAGACCGACATGGACTTCATCATCCTCAACACGACCGTGGCCCCCACGAGCGATCTGGTGGTGCGACAGGCCCTGGCCCACGCCCTCGACGCCCAGGAGATCGTGCGCCTCTTCGGGGCCGGGGTGACCGAGGTCAACACCAGCCTCTTCCCCCCGGGCTCGCCCTACCGCCCGGCCGACAACGGGTACCCCGCCTTCGACCTGGCCAAGGCCAAGGCCCTGGTGGCCCAGGCCGCCCCGAACCACGGGGGGAAACTCTCGATCACCCTGGACACCGTCACCGACCCCCGCCTCAACGAGATCATCCAGGCCGTGGGGAACATGTGGCAGGCGGCGGGCTTCACCGTCTCGCTGGGCCAGATCGAGCAGGTGACCTTCATCGACAACCTGGTCGAGGGCACCTTCGTGGCCTACACGGACGAGATGTTCGCCGCGGCCGACCCCGACCTCAACTACGTGTGGATGAGCTCGACCACGGCCAACCCCCCCATCGCCCTCAACTTCGCCCGCAACAAGGACCCCCAGCTGGAGGCGGCCCTGCAGCAGGGGCGCACGAGCCTGGACCAGGCGGCGCGGGTCGAGGCCTACCAGGCCGTGGACAGGCGCCTGGCCGCCGATCTCCCCTACCTGTGGTTCTCACGGGCCACGTGGTCGGTCACGGCGGCGGACTCGGTGGCCAACTTCAACCACATGACCCTGCCCGACGGCTCCCTGGACGAGGGCTTCGACGCCGGGGTGTGCACCCCCACCCCCATCTGGCGCACGGCCTGACGGCGGGCATGGCGCGCTTCGTCCTCACCCGGCTGCTGCGCCTGGTCGTCATCCTCTTCCTCATCTCCCTGGGGACCTTCTTCGTGGTCCACCTCCTGCCCGGGGACCCCACCGTGGCCATCCTCGGCCCCAACGACACCCCCTCGGCCCGGGCCGAGCTGCTCAAGCAGCTGGGGCTCAACAAGGGACTG
>DATJOV010000114.1:0-2999 GCA_035506735.1 Acidimicrobiales bacterium
TTCACCGCCCACCACGTCACGCAGTCGTGGCGGATGGGGTTGTGGGCCGTCGCCGCCGTGGACCGGGTCCTGGTCCTCGGCCGGGGCAGCCTGCCCCTGGCCCTGGGCCGTGCTCCCGCCGGCGGTCTCCTCGTGGTCCTCGGTGTCCTGGCCCTGGGGGGGACGGCCGTCGTCGTCGGCCGGCGCCGCCGGGTGCCGTTCGCCGTCTTCCTGGGCGCCGTGGCCGTGGGAGGGACGGCCGTGGCGGTGGTGGCCAGCACCAGGGTCGTCGGCCTCCTCCTCAACTACCTCGTCATCTGGGCCCTGGCCGTGCCCGTGGCCGCCCTCCTCGGGGCCGTGATCGCCGTGGTCGCCCCCGGGCCCGCCCCCGTCGTGGCGTCGCCGGGGCGGCGAGGCCACGTCCTGGCCTGGGTCATGGCGGCCCTGGCCCTCGTGGCGGCGGCGGGCTTCACCCTGCGCCAGGCCCAGCTCCCCTCGCCCGGACACATCTCGGATCCCGCCGTGGCCCAGATCTGGCGCGACGTCGCTCCCCGTCTCGGACCACCCGGCACACCGCTGCACGTGAACACCGCGGGCGTCGACCTCGGGCGCGAGCAGACGTTCATCGGCCTGGTGGCCCTGCTCGAGCTGCGGGGGTACCACCCCAAGGTGAACAAGGCCTGGCTGGCGGTGTTCGGCCCGGCGTCGCTGTGGCACGGCGCCCGGACGAGCACGCGCGTCTTCCTCGCCCCCTATCCCCAGTCGGACGCGGGCCCGGGGTTCGTGGGTCGGGTGGGCGACACCGACGTCGTGGTCCTGCGCGGCACCTGAGTCCCTGACCTGCGCCGTCGCCGCGCCCCCGGAGGGCCCGGCAGCCGGCCCTAGTCTGACCCGATCGAGGACGGCGGACGCCAGCACCACGAGCCACGGTCGCGCTGCGGTCCCCCCTCCGGGTGGCGCCGGTCGTGGCGCCCCCGCCGGGTGACCTGCACCGTCGCGGTCACGGCGCTCGTCACGGTGGCGGTCGCCGCCGTCCAACCCCTGCGGGCCACGGCCCTGTCGCCCATCACCGCCCTGCTCCGGCCCCACACCGCGGGCCTGCCCTCGGGGTGGACCGAGACGTGGTCGACCGGCCCCCTGCCCGACGTGGGACAACCCATCGCCCTGTCCTCGCCCGTCCCCGCCGACCTCGACGGTCAGCCGTCGGTGGTGGTGGGCGACCGGCGGGGCTATCTCTACGCCTACCACCTGGCCAGCACCTCGGCCTCGGGTACCCCGGTGGCGGGGTGGCCCACCACCGACGGGAGCGGGCCTATCGACTCCACGCCGTCGGTGGTGGCCGGGGCGGGGGGCCTGTCCACGGTGCTGGTGGGGTCGGGGAACGACGCCGACCCCACCACGGGCGGGTACCAGGCCTACGCGCCCTCGGGCACACCGCTGTGGTTCACGGGGGTCGAGGACCCCCCCGGGGACGACGCCCCCGACACGGGCGTGGAGGCGGGGCTGGCGGTGGGCGATCTCCAGGGGACCGATCCCGACGCCGTGGCGGGGTCCCTGGGGCAGGTCTCCTACGCCCTGGACGCCGACACCGGCACCCCCTTGACGGGATGGCCCTACTTCAACTCCGACAGCACCCATTCGACCGCCGCCCTGGCCGACCTGTACGGCACCGGCGCCACCGAGGTCGTCGTGGGTGGGGACCAGACGGCGGGGGCGGGGCGGGGGCAGGTCTTCACCGCCGGGGGGCACGTGCGGATCCTCAACGCCGAGGGCGACCAGATCTGCCGGGCCGACACCGACCAGGTAGTGGACTCCTCGCCCGCCGTGGGCGGGTTCCTGGCCGGCGGCGCCACCGGGATCGTGGTGGGGACGGGGTCGTACTTCGCCGGCGCGACCGACTCCGACACGCTGTCGGCCTACGACGGGCGGTGCCAGCTGCAGTGGTCGGTCACCCTCGACGGCAGCACCTACTCCTCCCCCGCCCTCGGTGACCTCCTGGGCAACGGGGCCCTGCAGGTGGTGGAGGGCACCGACCAGGGCGCGGGCCAGTCGGGCTCGGTGTTCGCCCTCGACCCCACCACCGGGCGGACCCTGTGGGAGGACCCCGACCTCGGTCGTGTCATCGGCTCGGTCGTCACCGCCGACCTGTCGGGGGACGGCTACGACGACGTCATCGTCCCCACCACGGCCGGTGCCTGGGTCCTCGACGGCCGCACCGGGGCCGAGATCGCCGATCTGAGCCCCACGCTGGGCCTCCAGAACTCTCCCCTGGTGACCGACGACCCCAACGGGACCGTGGGCATCACCCTGGCCGGCTACGTCTCCTCGACGCAGTCGTCGGCCGGGGTGGGCCAGATCGACCACTACGAGATCCAGGGATCGGACGGGGCCCTGGCCGTGGGGGCGGGGTCCTGGCCCATGTTCCACCACGATCCCCAGCTCACCGGCAACGCCGGGGGCACCACCCCTCCCGGCTCCCTCCCGGCCTGCACCGTGCCGGCCGCCGCCTCCACCGGCTACCGCCTGGCCGGGGCGGACGGCGGGGTCTTCGCCTTCGGCGGTGCCCCCTACTGCGGGTCCATGGGCGGGACCCGCCTGGCCGCCCCGGTGGTGGGCATCGCGTCGTCGCCCCTCACCGGGGGGTACTGGGAGGTGGCCGCCGACGGCGGGGTCTTCGCCTTCGGGGGTGCCCCCTTCCTCGGGTCCATGGGGGGCCGCCACCTGGCCAGACCCATCGTGGGCATGGCGGTGACACCCGACGGCCGGGGGTACTGGGAGGTGGCCGCCGACGGCGGGGTCTTCGCCTTCGGGGACGCCGCCTTCTACGGGTCGATGGGGGGGCGCCACCTGGCCAAGCCCGTGGTGGGGATCGCCCCCTCCACCGGCGGCGACGGCTACCGCCTGGTGGCGGCCGACGGCGGGGTCTTCGCCTTCGGCGACGCCCGCTTCTACGGGAGCGGCGCCGCCACGGGGCGGCTCTACGCCGGCATGGCCTCCGCCCCCGACGGTGCCGGCTACGG
>DATJOV010000115.1:0-11563 GCA_035506735.1 Acidimicrobiales bacterium
TGAGGGCGGGGAGCAGACCGGAGGGCTGGCACGACCAGGTGCGGTCGCCGGCCCGGCGCTGGCGGGCCCACGAGCACCACAGGTCGTCCTCGGCCCGGCTGAGGGCCACGTACAGCAGGCGCCGCTCCTCGGCCACGGCGGCCTCGGTGGTGGCGTAGGCGATGGGGACCATGCCCTCCTCCAGGCCCACCACCGCCACCGACCGCCACTCGAGGCCCTTGGCCCGGTGGAAGGTGCACAGTTCCACGCCGTCGTGGGGGGCCAGGGGGCCGCGGTCCTCGCCGCCGGCGGCCCACCACGCCAGGAACTCGCCCACGGTGGCGTCGGGCACGTCGAGGACGCAGTCGTCGACCAGGCGCGCCAGGTCCCTCCCCGCCGCGGCGGCGGGGGAGGCCGACACAGCCCCGCCGCCGCCCGTCCCGGCCGTGACCAGGTCGGCCAGGGCCGAGCGCACGGGGCGGTGGCGGGGGAGACGGCGCAGCTCGGCCAGGACGGTGCGCTGGGCCCCGGCCGTGCCCGCCACCCGGTGGGGGACCTGGGCCCGCTCCAGGGCCCGCACGAGCGGCTCCAAGCGGGCGTGGGTGCGGGCCAGCACGGCCTGATGGGCCCAGGGCTGTCCGGGCCGGTGCATGCGGCGCAGCCACCGGGCCACGGCGGCCGCCTCCTCCTCCTCGTCGTCGAAGCCGGCCACGAGGGGGGCCGGGCCGTCGGGGCGCGACGCCCGCACCCGGGATGCGCCCAGGGCGGCCGACGCCGCCGAGAGCACCTGGGGCGTGGAGCGGTGGTTGTCGTCGAGGCGCACCACCTCCGTGCCCGGCACCAGCTCGGGCAGACGGTCGAGGAAGGTGGGGTCGGCGCCGTTCCAGGAGTAGATGGCCTGCTCCGGATCGCCCACGACGAAGAGATCGGGGTCGGGTCCCATCCAGGCCCGCAGCAGGCGCCACTGGGCCGGGTTCACGTCCTGGAACTCGTCCACGAAGAGGTGCCGGACCCGCCACCGCACGGCGGCCCCGGCCGTGGCGTCGTCCTCCAGCACGGTGGCGCACCGCGTCACCAGGTCGTCGAGGTCCATGACGCCGCGCCGGCGCTTCTCGGCCCCGTAGCGGGCCAGGACGGCCCCCACCTCGGGCAGCGTCCACCCCGGGGGGACGGCGCGCCCCGCCGCCCGGGCCGCGTCGGGGTAGTCGCCCGGACCGAGCATGCGGACCTGGGCCCAGTGGACCTCCCCGGCCAGGGCGGCCACGGTGGCGCCGTCGGCCCCGTCGCCCTGGAGGACGGCGCCGAGGAGGCGGCGGGGGTCGTCCACCAGGACCGGGGGGCGCACCCCCCGGTCGGCCCAGTGGGAGCGCAGCTGGGCCAGGGCCACGGCGTGGAAGGTGCCGGCCCCCACCGGCCCGGGCACGCCCAGGCGCGCCAGCCGGTGGCGCAGCTCCCCCGCCGCCTTGCGGGTGAAGGTCACCACGAGGACGTGCTCGGGGCGGGCCGAGCCCTCCCGCACCCGGCGGGCCACGCGCCGGGTCAGGACGGTGGTCTTGCCCGATCCCGCCGCCGCCACCACGCACAGCCGGGCGGCGTCGAGGCCGACGGCGTGACGCTGGGCCCCCGTCAGGCCCCGGAGCAGGTCGGAGGAGGGGGGAGCGCCGGCGAGGGCGCCGGCCGGGGCGGGCACGAGGGGGACCGTACCGGGGGGGTGTGTCGGGGCGGGGGATGGCGCCCGTCCCGCATGGGCGGAGCCGTCGGGGCCCCGCAGTAGCCTCCTCGGGGTGCTGCGATCGCTCGGCGGCGGGGCCATGTTCGGCGAGCGATGGGGCGAGGGCCCCCCCACCGTGCTGGCCCTGCACGGGTGGCGCCGGACCCACGGCGACTTCGCCGCCTCGCTCGGTCCCCGGGCCGAGGGGGGCCCGCTGGCGTGCCTGGCCCCCGACCTCCCCGGGTTCGGGGCCACCCCTGAGCCCCCGGCCGTGTGGGGGTCGCCCCAGTACGCCGAGGCCGTGGCCGGGCTCCTCGACGGGAGCGACGGCCCCTCCCCCGAGGGCGGGGTGGTCGTGGTGGGCCACTCGCTCGGGGGCCGGGTGGCGGTGCACCTGGCGGCCGAGCGCCCCGAGCTGGTGGCCGCCCTGGTGCTCACCGGCGCCCCCCTGATGCCGAGCGGCCGGGGGCGGGCCAGGGCACCGGTGTCGTTCCGGGCGGCGCGCGCCCTGCACCGGGTGGGCCTGGTGGGGGAGGCCCGCATGGAGGCGGCCCGACAGCGCCACGGCTCGGCCGACTACCGCGCCGCCCGGGGCCGCATGCGCGACATCCTGGTCCGCATCGTCAACGAGCGCTACGAGGAGGCGCTGGCCGCCCTGCGCTGCCCGGTGGAGCTGGTGTGGGGTGACGACGACGGCGACGCCCCGCTGCCGGTGGCCGAGGCCATCCGGGCCGCCGTCCCCGGCGCCCGGCTCACCGTCTGCCACGGGGCGGGGCACCTGACCCCCCTGACCGTCCCCGAGGCGGTGCGGGCCGCCACCGAGCGGGCCCTGGCCGGTCGTCGGTGACGTCGGCGGGGGAGCACGCCCTGCGGGGGGCGGTGATCGCCGCCGCCACGGTGGCGGCCGCCCTGGCCGGACTGCGGTGGCTGCGGGTGGCCCAGCGCGAGCACTACCTGCCCGACGCCGCCTCGCGCTTCGCCGTGCGGTGGTGGATCGGGGTGCCGGCCAACCTGGCCGGCCTGGTGGTGGCCGTGGCCGGGCTGCTCCTGGCCACCCGTGTCCCCGCCGCCGCCCTGGCCACGGCGGTGGTGGTGGCCCTGGGCCCCCTCGGCCTCGGCCTGCGGGGGCGCAGCGCCCCCCTGGCCTGGACCCGCCGCCTGCGCACCCTGGCGGGGGTGTGGGCCGTGGTGGTGGTGGCGGGGGTGGCCGGGGGGACCGTGGCCGGGGCCGGCCCGCTCGCCGCCGCCGCCGCCGCCCTGGCCACGCCGGCCCTGGTGGACCTGGCCGGCCTGGTGCTGTCCCCGGTGGAGCGCCGGCTGGGGCGGTCCTACGTGGTGCGGGCCCGGGAGCGGCTGCGGCGGGTGGGCCCCACCGTGGTGGCCATCACCGGGTCCTACGGCAAGACCAGCACCAAGGGGTACGTGGCCCATCTCCTGGGGGGCAGCTTCTCGGTGGTGGCCAGCCCGGCCAGCTTCAACAACCGGGCCGGCCTGGCCCGCGCCGTCAACGAGCACCTGGCCGAGGGGACCGAGGTCTTCGTGGCCGAGATGGGCACCTACGGCCCGGGGGAGATCGCCGAGCTGTGCTCCTGGGTGCGCCCCGACGTCTCGGTGATCACCGCCATCGGCCCCGTGCACCTCGAGCGCTTCGGCTCCGAGGAGCGCATCGTGAGGGCCAAGGCCGAGATCCTGGCCGGGGCCTCGAGCGTCGTCCTCGTCGTGGACGACCCCCGGCTGGCGGCCCTGGCCGAGGCGTGCGGACCCGAGGTGGCGCTGTGGCGGGTGTCGGGGACCGCCCCCGGCCCCGGCCCCGAGGGCGGGGCCGGACCCGACCCCGACGTGCGGGTGGTCGAGGAGGCCGGCGGGCTCACCGTGTCGGTCGGCGGGGACGAGCTGGCCCGGGCGGTGGAGGTGGACGCCCGCCCCGGCAACGTGGCGGCGGCGGTGGCGGTGGCCCTCCAGCTCGGGGTGGAGCGGGCCGAGGTGGCCCGACGCCTCGCCACCCTGCCCACCGCCCCCCACCGGCTCCAGCCCGGGACGGCCCAGGGGGGCGTGGTGGTGCTGGACGACACCTACAACGCCAATCCGGCCGGGGGGCGGGCCGCCCTGGCCGCCCTGGGCCGGCTGGGGAGCGAGGCCCGGCACCGGGTCCTGGTCACGCCCGGGATGGTGGAGCTCGGTCGGCGCCAGGCGGAGGAGAACACCCGGTTGGCCCGGGAGGCCGGTGCGGTGGCCACCGAGGTGGTGGTGGTGGGGCGCACCAACCGCCGCGCCCTGGTCCGGGGGGCCGACGGGGTCCCCGTGGTGCTGGTGCGCACCCGGGACCAGGCCCGGGCCTGGGTGCGGGCCCACACCGGGCCGGGCGACGTGGTCCTGTACGAGAACGACCTGCCCGACCACTACCCTTGAGCCGCCTTCAGCGCCCCTCCGGCCCCCCGGGGGCGGGCGCCGCCGCCGAGTCGGGGAGCACGAGCGCGTGAACGCCAGCAGCGCCAGGGTGGCCGTCGTCTTCGGCGGACCGTCGCCCGAGCACGACGTGAGCATCCTCACCGGTCTCCAGGCGGCCCGGGAGCTCGTCCGGGCGGGGCGGGCGGTGGAGGCCCTGTACTGGTCCAAGACGGGGGAGTGGGCCCGGGTGCCCCCCACCCTCGAGGCGGCCGACTTCCTCGACGGGGTGCCCCGGGGATCCGAGGCCCTGCGGCTCGTGAGCGGGGGGGAGGGGGCCGGCTTCGTGACCGGGGCGGGGCGCCTGGGACGCTCCCGCCCCCTGGCCCTGGACGTGGCCCTCGTGTGCTGCCACGGCGGTCCGGGGGAGGACGGCTCGCTCCAGGCCGCCCTGGACCTGGCCGGGGTGGCCTACACCGGCCCGGGGACGGCGGGGGCGGCGCTGGGCATGGACAAGCTGGCCTTCGCCGGCGCCGCCGCCGCGGCCGGGCTCCCCGTCCTGCCCCGGGTGCTGCTGGGTCCCGACACGGCCGAGGTGGGCTTCGCCGGCCCCTACATCGTGAAGCCGCGCTTCGGTGGCTCCTCGCTCGGGATCGACGTGGTGGAGGACCTGGCCACGGCCCGGGCCCGGTTGGGGGCCAACCCCCATCTGCGCCGGGGGGCGGTGCTCGAGCCCTACCGTGGCGACCTCGTCGACCTCAACGTGGCGGTGCGGGCCTGGCCCGCCCCGGTGCTGTCGGCCGTCGAACGCCCGCTGCGGAGCTCGGGCGGGGCCGAGATCCTCGGGTACGCCGACAAGTACGTGGGGGGCGAGGGCATGGCCAGCGCGCCGCGCCAGCTCCCCGCCGACCTGGCACCCCCGCTGGCGGCGGCGCTGCGCCATGCCGCCCTGGCGCTGGTGGACGTGGTGGGGGTGCGGGGCGTGGCCCGCGTCGACTTCCTCTCCGACGGGACGGCGCTGTACGTGAACGAGGTGAACACCATCCCCGGGTCCCTGGCCCGCTACCTGTGGGTCGACCCCGTCCTTGCGTTCATCGACCTGCTCGACGCCCTGGTGACCGAGGCGCTGGAGCGGCCCTCGGCCCGCTACAGCGCGGCGGGCGCCGACGGCACGGTGCTGCGCAGCGCCGGGGGCATCGCCGCCAAGCTCGCCTGAGCATCCGGAGCGCCCACGGCGCAGGCCGGGTCGTGGGCGGGGGTGGAGGGTGGTCCCCCGGGACCGAAGGAGGCCGGGGATACGCTCGATCCCGTGCCGTTCCCCCGCCGGCTGCTCACCGACGACGAGGAGGTGATCGCCGAGCTCCGGCCCCACTGGGCCTTCCTGGGCTGGTCGCTGGTGGTGACCGTCCTCGCCGTGCTCCTCGCCATCGTGATCGTGGCCAGCTTCCCCCACGCCCCCGTGGGTGTGCTCTACCTCCTGCTGGTGATGGTGGGGGTGACGGCGCTGTGGCTGGCGGTCCGCCTGGTGCGCTGGTTCGCCACCACCCTGGTGGTGACCTCCAGCCGCATCGTGCAGCGCACCGGGGTGCTGGCCCGCAACGGGCTCGAGCTGCGCCTCGAACGCGTCAACCAGCTCTCCTACCACCAGTCCCTCCTGGGCCGGCTCCTGCGCAGCGGCGAGCTCCTGGTGGAGGTCGGGGGCGAGACGGGCGTGGTGGTCTTCGACCACGTCCCGCGCCCCGCCGCCGTGCAGAGCGTCATCACCGAGCAGATCGACGCCGTGCACCGGGGCGTGGTCCCCGTGCGCGCCGTGGCCGACGAGGTGCCCTTCGACCCGGCCGAGCGCTGGCCCACCTCGGGCGACACCCCGCCGTCGGGGACCCTGCGGGTGGCGCGTCGCCACGCCCCCGAGGTCACCGTGGCCGACCGCCTCTACCAGCTGGACGAGCTGCGACGCCGGGGGATCGTGAGCGAGGCCGAGTTCGCCGCCAAGAAGGCGGAGCTCCTCCGCCAGCTCTGATCCGGCGCCGCCCGGGCCACCCGACCCGGCTCAGCCCACCGCCGCCACCCGGGCCCCGCCCGCGGCCCGGACGCGCCAGGCCGGGGTGGGGAGGGCGGCGGGGTCGAGGGCGCCGGGCTCGGTGAGCGCCACCACGCAGCCCCCGAAGCCCGCCCCCGTGAGCCGGGCCCCGAGGACCCCGGGCCGGCGCACCAGCCACCCCACCAGGGCGTCGAGGGTGGGGGTGGACACCTCGAAGTCCTCCGCCAGGCTGCGGTGGCTCTCGGTCATGCAGGCCCCGGCGGCGGCCAGGTCCCCGGCCCCGAAGGCGGCGGCCACGGCCCGCACCCGTTCGCACTCGCTCGCCACGTGCCGGGCCCGCCGTCGCAGGACGGGATCGGTGACGGCGCCGGCCGTCGTGGCGTCGACCGCACCGAGGGGGCCGAGCCCCCGGGCGGCGGCCTCGCACTCCGCCCGGCGGGCGGCGTAGGCCGAGGCCTCGAGGGTCCGGGCCTCCCCGGAGTGCACCACCACCACCTCGGCGTGCTCGGGGAGGGCGACGTCGGCCGTGGTGAGACGGGCGAAGTCGACCAGGAGGGCGTGGCCGGGACGCGACGCCGTCACCGTGAGCTGGTCCATGAGGCCGGTGGGGACGCCGGTGGCGGCGTGCTCGGCGCGCTGGCAGGTCCGGGCCACGCTGAGCGGTTCGCCCCGGAGCCCGAGGGCCAGCGCCAGGGCCACCTCCAGGGCGGCGCTCGAGGACAGGCCGGCGCCGGCCGGCAGGGTGGAGCGCACCCACCCCCGGCCCCCGTGGTCGGGACGGACCGTCGCCACCACGGCGGCCACGTAGCGGGCCCAGGCGGGCTCGAGGGTGCGGAGGCGGTGCGGATCCAGGCCCACCTCGAGGTCCACCTCGGCCGGCCCGGCCCGGCCCTGGGAGTGCACCACCACCCGGTCCCCGCCGTCGGGGACGAAGGTCACCGAGGTCCCGAGGTCGATGGCCATGGGGAGGGCGAGGCCGTCGTTGTAGTCGGTGTGGTCGCCGATGAGGTTGACCCGGCCCGGGCTCCGGGCCAGCACCGGCCGCCCCGCCGGCGCCGCCCACGCCTCGGGCCCGCCCGCTGCGGTCGACCCCGGCGGGCGCTCACGCTCCTCGTCCACGCCACGAGCCTGCCAGACCGGGCCCTCGAGCCCTCCACCCCGGCCACGGGGCCGCCGCGTGGTTTGACCCTGCCGGCGCCGGGCGGCCACCATCCCGGCATGGAGACGCTGTCGGTGGGGCCCGTCGGGCTGTGCGTCGACCTCGCCGGTGCGGTCGACGACCCGGTGACGGTCCTCGTGCCGGCCGTCGTGGCCACCGCCGGGCGGGCCGGGCACGCCACGGTGGGGGAGGCGGGCCGGTCCGGGCCCGGAGAGGGCGGGGGGCGGTGAGGGGGCCCCTCGACGGCGTGCGCCTGGTGGAGCTGGCCGGCATCGGGCCCGGTCCCTACACCTGCATGCTCCTGGCCGACGCCGGGGCCGACATCGTGCGCATCGACCGTGCCACGGGCAGCCCGCCCTCGTCGCCGCTCACGGGCGGGCACTGGGACATCCTCAACCGCAGTCGCCGGTCGGTGGCCGTCGACCTCAAGCACCCCGAGGGCGTGGCCCTGGTGCTCGAGCTCGTCGACGGCGCCGACGGCCTGGTGGAGGGATGGCGGCCCGGGGTGGCCGAACGGCTGGGCGTCGGGCCCGAGGTCTGCCTCGGGCGCAACCCCCGCCTCGTCTACGGACGCATGACGGGGTGGGGCCAGGACGGGCCCCTCGCCCCCACGGCCGGGCACGACATCGACTACATCGCCCTGGCCGGGGCCCTGTGGCCCATCGGCCGGGCCGGGGAGCGGCCCGTCCCGCCCCTCAACCTGGTGGGGGACTTCGGCGGGGGCGGCATGGTGCTGGCCTTCGGGATGTGCGCCGCCCTGCTCCACGCCCAGCGCACGGGCCAGGGCCAGGTCGTCGACGCCGCCATGGTCGACGGGGCGGCCTCGCTCATGACCATGACCTACGCCTTCCGCCAGCTCGGGCTGTGGACCGAGGACCGCGGCGTGAACATCCTCGACTCGGGGGCCCCCTTCTACGAGGTCTACGACACCGCCGACGGGCGGTGGTTCGCGGTGGGGGCCATCGAGCCCCAGTTCTACGCCGAGCTGCTGTCGGTCCTCGGCATCGACCCGGCCGAGCTCCCGGCCCAGAACGACCGCACCCGCTGGCCCGAGACCAAGGAGCGCTTCGCCGCCGTCTTCCGCACCCGCACCCGCGACGAGTGGGCCGAGGCCTTCGCCGGCACCGACGCCTGCGGGGCCCCCGTCCTGTCGCCGTGGGAGGCCCACACCCATCCCCACAACGCCGAGCGGGGCACCTTCGTCGAGGTCGAGGGCATCGTCCAGCCCGCCCCCGTGCCCCGCTTCAGCGCCACCCCCGCCGCCGTGCACCGCCCGCCCCCGGTGGCGGGGCAGGACACCGACGAGGCCCTCCTGGCGTGGGGCGTCGACGAGGCCCGGCTGGCCGCCCTGCGCCGGGCCGGTGCGGTGGAGTGAGGGTCCGGCCCGGGGCGAGGCCGGGGGCCGGGGGAGGGATCCTCAGAGATTGACCACGGGGCAGGTGACGGTGCGGGTGATGCCCTCGATGAGCTGGATGTGGCTCACCACCATCCGCCCCAGGTCGTCGACGGAGGGGGCCTCGGTGCGCACGATCACGTCGTAGGGACCGGTCACGTCCTCGGCCGACACCACGCCGCCGATGCCACGCACCTGCTGGGCGACGTAGGCCGCCTTGCCCACCTCGGTCTGGATCAGCACGTATGCGGTCACCGCCATCGTCGCCTCCTCCGTCCCGCGTCCGCGTCCGGCGCCTGGGGCCGGTGCTCATCGTAGTGGTCTGCGGCGCGTGCGCACCCCGGTCGTGGACCGCCTCCTCGACCGCCCCACCCCCGTCGGGCGTCACGGCCCGAGGCGGGGCCCGGCGCCGTCCGGCCCCGGTGGGGATCAGCCCAGCCGGCGTTCCAGGGCCTCGAGCTGGGCGGCCAGCTCGACCGGGAGCCGGTCACCGAACTGGGCGTAGTGCTCCTGGATGAGCGGGACCTCGGCCCGCCACTCGGCGGTGTCGACGCGCAGCAACTCGTCCAGGGCGCCGGGGGGGAGGTCCAGGCCGTCGAGCTCGAGGGCCCCGGGGGCGGGGATGTTCCCGATGGCCGTGGTCGTGGCCTCGGCCGCGCCCACCGTGCGCTGCACGATCCAGGCCAGCACCCGGGCGTTCTCGCCGTAGCCGGGCCACAGGAAGCCGCCCCCGTCGTCCCTGCGGAACCAGTTGACGTAGTAGAGGCGGGGCAGCTTGCTGGCGTCGGTGGCCTTGCCGATGGCGAGCCAGTGGGCGAAGTAGTCGGCCATGTTGTAGCCGCAGAAGGGGAGCATGGCGAAGGGGTCGCGGCGCAGCTTGCCCACGGCCCCGGCCGCGGCGGCGGTGGTCTCCGAGGACAGGATGGACCCCAGGAAGACGCCGTGGGCCCAGTCGAAGGACTCGGTGACGAGGGGGACGGTGCTGCCCCGGCGCCCGCCGAAGAGGATGGCGGAGATCGGGACCCCGGCCGGGTCCTCCCACTCCGGGGCGCAGGCCGGGTTCTGGCCGGCGGGGACGGTGAAGCGGGCGTTGGGATGGGCGGCGGGCGTGGGGCTGTCGGGGGTCCAGGACTCGCCCCGCCAGTCGGTGAGGTGGGCGGGCGGGGCCGACATCCCCTCCCACCACACGTCGCCGTCGTCGGTGAGGGCGGTGTTGGTGAAGATGCAATTGGCGTGCAGGGTGGCCAGGGCGTTGGGGTTGGTCTTCTCGCTCGTCCCCGGGGCCACGCCGAAGAAGCCGGCCTCGGGGTTGATGGCGTAGAGCCGCCCGTCGTCGCCGAACTTCATCCAGCAGATGTCGTCGCCGATGGTCTCGACCTTCCACCCCGGGATGGTGGGCCGCAGCATGGCCAGGTTGGTCTTGCCGCACGCCGAGGGGAAGGCCCCGGCCACGTAGCGCACCTCGCCCTCGGGGGAGGTGAGCTTGAGGATGAGCATGTGCTCGGCCAGCCAGTGGTCGTCGCGGGCCATGACCGAGGCGATGCGCAGGGCGAAGCACTTCTTGCCCAGGAGGGCGTTGCCGCCGTAGCCCGAGCCGTAGGACCAGATCTCGCGGGTCTCGGGGAAGTGGACGATGTACTTGCGCTCGGCGTCGCACGGCCAGGGCACGTCGGCCTGGCCCGGTGCGAGGGGGCTCCCCACCGAGTGCAGGCAGGGCACGAACTCCCCGTCGGGGCCGAGGACCTCCAGGGGACCGGTCCCCATGCGGGTCATGATGCGCATGGAGACGGCCACGTAGGGCGAGTCGGTGATCTCCACGCCGATGTGGGCGATGGGGGAGCCGAGGGGGCCCATGGAGAAGGGGACCACGTACATGGTGCGGCCCCGCATCGAGCCCCGGAACAGGTCGGTCAGGGTGGCCCGCATCTCGGCCGGGTCGCACCAGTTGTTGGTGGGCCCGGCGTCGTCCTCGCTCTTGGAGCAGATGAAGGTGCGGTCCTCCACCCGGGCCACGTCGCCCGGGTCGGACCGGGCCCAGTAGCTGTGGGGCCGCTTGTCGTCGGCCAGCGGGGTGAAGGTCCCGCTCTCCACCAGCAGCCGGCACAGGCGGTCGAACTCCTCGTCGCTGCCGTCGCACCACTCGACCTGCTCGGCGCCGGTGAGGGCGGCCACCTCGTCGACCCAGTCCAGGAGCTTCCGGTTGGCGGTGGGCGGCATGGTGGTGGGGCGTCCTTCCTGCCGGGGGCCCGGCGCGTGCCGGAGGCCCGGGTCGGGCTGGCTGGGCTGGGCCCCCGGGGACGGCGCGGACGACCGCGCCGCCGGGTCGGGCGGGCACAGCATTGGTTCGAGCCCCCCAATGCTAGGCATTGTCGGTGCGTCCTCCCAAGTCCGGGACCACCGCTCGTGGTCGGAGCGGGACCGGCGGCGACCGGCGGCCCGACCCCGCCCTCCGCCCCCGGGGCGGGGAATTCGGCGCCATCGCCGCCCTGCGGGCCCTGCTGCCCGCGCCCCCCCCGGGCGAGACGTGGATCGGCGACGACGCCGCCGTCCTCAGCCCGGTGGCGGGCCCCCTCCTGCTCACCACCGACCTGGCCGTGGCCGGCGTCCACGCCGATCTGGACCTCCTGGGCCTCGACGACCTGGGCTGGCGGGCCCTCGCCGCCGCCGTGAGCGACATCGCCGCCATGGGGGGGCGTCCGCATCGGGCCGTGGTGGGGGTGGCCGGCCCCTCCTCGACCGACCTGGCCCTCCTCTACCGGGGCATCGCCGCCTGCGCCGCCGAGCACGCCTGCCCGGTGGTGGGCGGGGACCTCTCGGCCGCGGAGGAGGTGGTGGTGGCGGTGGCCGTGACCGGGAGCGTGACCGGCGCCCCCCCGCCCGTGGGCCGGGGCGGGG
>DATJOV010000116.1:0-10799 GCA_035506735.1 Acidimicrobiales bacterium
GGAGGGCGGTGCGGGCCGCCAGCACGGCGGCGTCGGAGGCCAGGGCCTTGGCCATCGAGGCGTGGATGCCGGCGTCGGGGTCACCCTCGGCCAGCGACCAGGCGGCGCGGTAGACGGCGGGCCGGGCGAACTCCACCCGCACCAGGGCGTCGGCCAGGAGGTGCTTCACGGCCTGGAACGACCCGATGGGCTTGCCGAATTGCACCCGGTCCCCGGCGTAGCGCGCCGCCAGGGCGATCATCCGGTCGGCCACGCCCACCAGCACGGCCGCCGTGCCCATGGCGGCGCGGTGGCCGAGAGCGGTCACGGCCCCCGCCGCACCGGGAGGGCCGAGAAGCAGGGTGGAGGGAGCGGGCTCCCACGTCACCTGCGACACCCGTCGCCCCCCGTCGACCGAGCGGCGGGTGCGCAGTCCCACCTCGGCCGGCTCGACGGCGTGGAGGGCGCCGGCGCGCTCGAGCACGAGCAGGTCGGCACCGACCGCCTGGGGCACGTCGTCGGTGCCGGGGACACCCACGGCGAGCACGGCGCTGCCGTCGGCCACCTTGGGCAACCACCGGCGGGCGATCTCGGCGCCGGGCCCCCCGCCCCCGACGGCGTCCACCCCGGCCAGGACCGGGACGGCCAGGAGCGTGGTCTCGAGCACGGGCTCGGGCGCCGCCGCCCAGCCCAGCTCCTCGAGGAGCAGCACCAGGTCGACCGGGCCCAGGCCCAGCCCCCCGTGCCCGGGCGGCACCGTCAGGCCCACCACCCCCATGTCGGCCAGGGCGCGCCAGCGCGACGGCGACCAGCCCCGCTCGCTGTCCCAGGCGCCACGCACGTCGGCGGGGGTGCACTGCTTCTCGGTCAGGGCCCGGAGCTGGGCCCGGAACTCGAGCTGCTGGAGGTCGAAGGCGAAGTGCACGGTGGGGCCGGGTCCCGGGCTCTGGGGCGCTCAGGCCCGGGGCAGGCCGAGGACGCGCTCGGCCACCACGTTGCGCTGGATCTCGTTGGTGCCGGCGTAGATGGGGCCGGCCAGGGCGAACAGGAACCCGTCGAGCCAGGGCGGCGGACGACCGTCCTCGTCCAGGAGCTCGGCCCGCGGCCCGAGGAGGGTGAGGGCCGTCTCGTGCACGAGGAGATCGGTCTCGGACCAGAAGAGCTTGTTCATGGAGGCTTCGGGTCCGACCCCGTGGCCGTCGAGGACCCGGGTGGCGGTCCAGTAGGTGTGGAGCCTGTAGGCCTCGGCGTCGATCACGGCCCGGGCCACGGCGTCGGCGCACCGGGCCGCGGCCACGGGGTCCTCGGCCGCGCACCGGCGGTACAGCTCGACCAGGCGGGCGGCGGCCTCGGTGTAGCGGGCCGGGCTGCGCAGCGACAGGCCCCGTTCGGAGCCGGCCGTGGCCATGGCCACGCTCCAGCCCTGCCCCACCGTGCCCAGGACCTGCTCGTCGGGGACCTCGACGCCGTCGAAGAACACCTCGGCGAAGCCCGTCTCCCCGTCGAGCTGGGCGATGGGTCGCACCGTGACGCCCGGCGCGTCCATGGGGACGAGGAAGTAGGTGAGGCCCCGGTGGCGCTCGGCCTCGGGGTCGGACCGGAAGAGCCCGAAGATCCAGTCGGCGAAGGCGCCGCGCGAGCACCACGTCTTCTGCCCCTCGAGGACCCAGCCCCGGCCCCGCCGGGTGGCGCGGCTGCGGATGGCGGCGAGATCGCTGCCGGCGTCGGGCTCCGACCACCCCTGGCACCAGATCTCGCGTCCCGAGGCCATGGGCGGGAGGTAGCGGGCCTTCTGCTCCGGGGTCCCGAACTCGAAGAGGGTGGGCGCCAGAAGGAAGATGCCGTTCTGCCCCACCCGGGTGGGCGCCTGGAGGCGGTAGTACTCCTCCTCGAAGATGAGCCACTCGAGGAGCCCCGCCCCCCGACCCCCGTACTCCTCGGGCCACGACACCACCGACCAGCGGGCCTCGGACATGGTGCGCTCCCAGGCCCGGTGGGCCTCGAAGCCGTCACGGGTGTCGAGCGAGGGGAGGGCGGGGGCGGGCCGCCCGGGGCCGGGCCCGGGAGCGTTGGCCTCGAGCCAGGCCCGGGCCTCGGCCCGGAAGCGCTCCTGCTCGGGGGTGAAGCGCAGGTCCATCGGTGTGGTCGGGGCCATCGGGTGGAATCTGACACACCGCCAGGTCCGCTTCCAGCACGCCGCACCGCCCCCCTGACCGCGCCCTCTGTCTATTCGCCATAGACAGCACCGGGCTGTCTAGCTATGGTGGACAGATGGCCGTCGACCAGCACCTGCTGTCCGAGGCCGCCGCCGCGGCCGAGCGCGTCACCGAGCTCGAGGACCAGCTGGCCGGGGCCAAGGCGGAGTACCGCCGCAGCGTGCGACGCCTGCACCTGGCCGGAGCATCGATGCGCGAGGTGGCCGGGGCGCTCGGCGTCAGCCATCAGCGCATCCACCAGATCGTCGAGGACGGTGGCGTGCGACGGTGGCGGCGACGGCGCCGGGAGGAGCCCATCAGCGAGCGGGCGTGCTCGTTCTGCGCCCGACCCCAGCACCAGGTCCGCAAGCTGGTGGCCGGTCCCGGCGTCTACATCTGCGACCCCTGCATCCTGGCCGCCGTGGGCGTGGCGGCCTCGGGCCGGCCCGCCGCCGAGCCCCCCCTGGCACCAGTGACGGCCGGGAGCGAGCTCACGTGCTCGTTCTGCGGCAAGGCCCGCCCCCAGGTGCAGTCCCTGGTCGCCACCCCGGGCGCCGAGGGCCGGACGCCGTCGGCCGTCTGCGACGAGTGCCTCGGGCTGTGCGGGGAGATCCTCTCGGCCCAGCTGCGCTGACGCCCGCCGCCGGCCGGCGTGCAGATCACAGGCTCGGGACGGTGAGCCCGGGCAGGGTCAGCCCACCCCCACCCGGCACCTCGACCTGCTGGCTCGGCACCGACGCCGGCGGGGTGGTGACCTGCGTCCCCCCGGGAACCGTGACCTCGGGAACGGTCAGGGATCCCACGCCGGGCAGGTCCAGGGTGTGAGTACCGGACTGACCCCCCGTCCCCGATGTGCCGCCTGTCCCGGTGGTCCCGGCTCCCGCCCCGGCCCCGGAGCCCGGCGATCCCGGGCCCGCTGCCCCCTGGGACCCCGACCCCCCTGCGGGGCGCCGGCCCGAGGCCGGCCCCTTCTCGACCGGTCCCCCCGAGCGTGGCGTGGAGCCGGAGCTCCCCGAGGCGCCGGCCCCGCCGGACGTCGGGGGACGGGTCGACGAGCCCGGGGCGGAGGAGGCGTGCGTGGTGCCGCCCCCCGGGGCGTGCGAGGCCGTCCGCCCCGTGCCCGGCCCCCCGTGCCGGGCGTCGTGACGTGGAGCGGGCGACGACGCCAGAGCGACGGCCACGCCGGCCGCCAGGAGGGCCGCCGCCACCCCCAGGAGGATCCCGACACCCCGGCGACGACGGCGGGCCCCGGCCTCCTCGGTGTCGGGTGCCGGGTCGTCCACGTCGTCGGCGGGCTCCCCCGCCGCCAGCAACGCCGTCGGCTCGTCCGACTGGCACCGCGCCCCGTCAGGCCCGACGTCGGCAGGAACGGTGTCGGCCGACGCCGGCACCGCGTCGGGCATGACGGGCGGCGCCGCGGGGCCAGCGGAGGCAGCGGTGCCCACCAGGGCGGCCAGCGCCACCTCGGTCCCCACCACCGTGACGCGATCGAAGATCTCCTGGACGCGGTCGAAGGACTCGGGCCCGTTGATCAGGCTCTCCTGGCTGATGAGCTCGCGCAGGCAGCCGAGACGGCGGGCGAAGATGGCCATGGTCCTCGTGGTCCGGGCCCAGTCCCTGGCCGGGACGTCGAGCCGGGCCAGGTCGGCCCCGAAGAGACAGGCCAGAACGGTGTCCATGAGGGTCCGGGCCTCGGCGTCGGCCCAGGGATGCACCTCGGCCGCCTCGAGGCCCCGGCACGTCACCTCCCACCGGCGCAGCTCGTCGTCGCCGAGGGCGGTGAAGGCGGAGTGCCCGATCTCTCCGACGGTGAAGTCCGCTATCGCGCTCTGCGCCTGGCCCATGTCGACCTCCTCCACGAGAACCCGACGACCGACAAGGAACGTCGGCAGCGCGGCAGTGGCGGAGCACCGCGGTCAGCTCACGTTGTGGCCGATTTTTCCCCTGTTCCGACCGGCCCGGTCAGTTCTCGCCATCGCCGGTAGTGCATCGGCACCACCCGATGTCATTCGGGTCGCTCGACGAGATCCTCCCGGAAGGCGATCATCACGGCCTCGAGCTTCGAGTGCGCCTCCATCTTGGTGAGGATGCGCTGGACGTGGTTGCGCACCGTGTTCAGGCTGAGCGAGAGCTGCGTGGCGATGGCACGGTTGGACAGGCCCCCGGCCATGAGCTGGAGCACATGGCGCTCCCGGCGGGTGAGCTCGTCGCCGGGGCCGGCGCCGTCGGGGGTGGACCCCCGGGCCACGAGCCGGCCCAGCGCCTCGGAGGGGAGGTAGGCCTCGCCGTCGCGCACGGCCCGCACGGCCACGGCGAGCTCCCGCACCGCCTTGTCCTTGCTGAGGAAGCCCGAGCACCCGGCCCGGATGGACGAGCTCACGACCTGATGGTCCTTGTAGCCCGAGAGGATCAGGACCTTGGTGGAGGGGCTCACGGCCAGGATGCGCCGGATCGTCTGGGCCCCACCGGCGTCGGGCAGGCGATGGTCGACGATGGCCACGTCCGGAGCGAGCGCCTCCGCCAGCTCGATGCCCTGGCGCGACGAGGCGGCCAGACCCGCGACCTCGATGTCGTCCTCCAGGGCCAGCACCCTGCCGATGCTCTCGGCGAACATCTCGTGGTCGTCCACGACGATGACCCTGATCGGCGCCTCACCCGTCATGGCTCGAGCCCTTTCGCCACGTCCATCCGGACAGGGTCCTGCACCGGCGCCGACGCGGCCGGGCGAAGCAGACGGATCCCGTCGCTCGCCCCGGCCGGCTGGGCGCCCTGGGGCAATTCAACCCGCCGGCGGGCGGCGGCGGGCGCATCCGGGCGCCGTGGAGCGGGCCGTATCTGACACACGGCCGGGATCTGCGCCACAATCGATCGGGAACCCCGGTGCTCAGGAGGCCAGCCATGCCCAACGCCGTCATCGTCGACGCGGTGCGCACCCCGGTGGGGCGCCGCAACGGCCGGCTGTCGGACTGGCACCCCGTCGACCTCGCCGCCGCCCCCCTGCGGGCCCTGGTCGAGCGCAACGACCTCGACCCCGCCCTGGTGGAGGACGTGATCATGGGCTGCACCATGACGGTGGGCGAGCAGGCCATGAACATCGGCCGCAACGCCGCGCTGGCGGCGGGCTTCCCCGACACCGTCCCCGGCACCACCGTGGACCGCCAGTGCGGCTCGGCCCAGCAGGCGGTGCACTTCGCCGCCCAGGCCGTGATGTCGGGGGCCATGGACATCGTCATCGGTGCCGGCGTCGAGTCCATGACCCGGGTCCCCATCGGGTCGACCACGGACCCCGGCCCCGGAGCCGCCTACGGGCCCACCGTGCACGCCCGCTACGCCTTCATCCACCAGGGCCTGTCGGCCGAGGAGATCGCCCGGCGCTGGGACGTGGGGCGCGACGAGATGGACGCCTTCGCGCTGGAATCGCACCGCCGGGCGGGCCGGGCCCAGGACGAGGGCCGCTTCGCCCACGAGCTCGTGCCCCTGGCCTCGCCCGGTCCGGACGGCACCGCCACCCTGGACAGCGACGAGGGGGTGCGCCGCGACACCAGCCTGGACAAGCTCGGCGCCCTCGTCCCCGCCTTCGCCGAGGACGGACGGATCACGGCGGGGACGTCCTCCCAGATCTCCGACGGGGCCGCCGCCGTCCTGGTCATGAGCGAGGAGCGGGCGGCGGCACTCGGACTGCGGGCCCGGGCCCGCTTCCACACCTTCGCCGTGGCCGCCAACGACCCGGTCATCATGCTCACCGCCCCCATCCCCGCCACCCGCCTCGTGCTCGAGAAGGCCAAGCTGCGCCTCGAGGACATGGACGTGGTCGAGATCAACGAGGCATTCGCCTCGGTCGTCCTGGCCTGGGAGCGCGAGTTGCACCCCGACATGACCCGGGTCAACCCCAACGGGGGCGCCATCGCCATCGGCCACCCCACGGGCTGCTCGGGCGCCCGGCTCATGGCCACCCTCCTCAACGAGCTGGAGCGCACGGGCGGCCGCTACGGTCTCCAGACCATGTGCGAGGGCGGGGGCCAGGCCAACGCCACCGTCATCGAGCGCCTGGGCTGACATCCCACCTGGCACCCGCCCCGGCGCGCCGGTGCGGCCGGGCGCACAGGGCCGCCCGGGGTCGTCCCCACCGCGGCACGGACCCACGCCCCGCACCTACCCAGCACGCTGGGGTTCCATCCCTCCACCCGGCCCTCGTGCCGCCCGGCGTGCCCGTCGCTGCCCTCTTCCGTTGCATCCCGGCCCACGATTCGATACAGTACGACTCGTATCGTAAACTCGGGAGTGAGCGGCGGGCCGGGCCCGCCGGGGGCAGCCTCCACCGTGGCGAAAGGGAGTCCCGTGGCCGAGCTCGATCGCAAGTGGTGGACCCTCATCGCCGTGTGCACGGCCACCTTCATGCTCCTCCTCGACATCACCGTCGTGAACGTGGCCCTGCCCGACATCCAGCGGTCCCTGCACGCCTCGTTCAGCGACCTCCAGTGGGTGGTCGACGCCTACTCCCTCACCCTGGCCGCCTTCCTCCTCACCGCCGGGGTGGTGGGCGACATGTTCGGCCGGCGCCTCGTGTTCGCCTCCGGCCTGACGCTGTTCACGCTGTCCTCGCTGGTGTGCGGTCTCTCCACCTCCTCGCTCATGCTCAACCTGGCCCGCGGCGTCCAGGGCGTGGGCGGGGCCATCATGTTCGCCACCTCGCTGGCGCTCATCGCCGCCGCCTTCCAGGGCCGGGAGCGTGGCACCGCCTTCGGGGTCTACGGGGCCGTCATCGGGGCCGCCGTGGCGGTGGGCCCGCTCATCGGGGGCGCCCTCACGAGCGGGCTCGGGTGGCGGTGGATCTTCTTCGTCAACGTGCCCGTGGGAGTGGCGGCCGTGGCCATCACCCTCACCCGGGTGCGCGAGTCGAAGGAGCCCACCCACCGGCGCATCGACTGGGTGGGCCTGGTGAGCTTCTCCGCCGCCCTGTTCATGCTGGTGTTCGCCCTGGTGCGGGGCAACGCCTCGGGCTGGGGCAGCACCTCTATCGTGAGCCTGCTCGTCGGTGCCGGCGCCCTCCTGGTCGTCTTCGTGGTGGCCGAGCGGCGGGGCTCGGATCCCATGCTGGACCTCGGCCTGTTCAAGAAGCCGGCCGTGGTGGGGTCCTCGATCGTGGCCATCACCCTGTCGGGCTCGATCTTCGCCCTGTTCCTCTACATCACCCTGTTCGTCCAGGACGCCCTCGGCTACGGGCCCTTCGCCGCCGGCCTGCGCTTCCTGCCCATCACCATGCTGTCGTTCCTGGTTGCTCCCGTGGCCGGGAAGCTGAGCGTGCGGGTCCCGTCGCGGTTCCTGCTGGGCGGGGGTCTGGTGCTCGTCGCCGTGGGTCTCTTCCTCATGTCGCACGTGCACGCCACCTCGGGGTGGACGGCCCTGCTGCCGGGGTTCATCGTCACCGGGGCCGGCATCGGCACCATCAACCCGGTGCTGGCGGCGGCGGCCATCGGCGTGGTCCAGCCCGAGCACAGCGGCATGGCGTCGGGGGCCAACAACACCTTCCGCCAGGTGGGCATCGCCACCGGCATCGCCGGACTGGGGGCCGTCTTCCAGAGCCAGATCCAGCACTCCACCGCCACCGCCCTGCGGGCCAGCGCCATCGGCCAGGAGATCCTGGCGCGAGGGGGGAGCCAGCTGAACGCGGCGCTGGCGGGCGGCGGGGTCCGGCAGGTGGCGGCGGCCATCCCCTCGGCGGCGGCCCGGTCCACGCTGCTCTCGGCCTACCGGATGAGCTTCGCCAGCACCTTCGACCACCTCATGCTCATCGGCACCGTGGTGGCCGGCTTCGGGGCCGTGTGTGCCTTCGCCCTGGTGCGCCAGCGTGACTTCGTCCCCTCCTACTCCCCCGCCCAGGCCCACCTCGAGCAGCCGGCGATGGCGTGATGACGCCCCTCGACGCCACCGCCACGCCCGAGGCGGCGCCCGGCCCCGGCGGCACCGTCGACGCCGCCTGCCCCGGGGTGCGCCCGCCCGGCCGGCCCCGCGACGAGCAGGCCACGACGGCCATCACCGAGGCCGCCCTGCGCCAGCTCGAGGAGGTCGGCTACGTCCGCATGTCCATGGAGAGCGTGGCCTCCGAAGCGGGCGTGGCCCGGGCCACGGTGTACCGGCGCTTCCGGGACAAGGCCGACCTCATCACCGCCGCCATCGAGCGGCGCGGCGTGCCCGGGGGCGACGTGCGCAGCGACCGGCCCCGGGCCGCCCTGGTCGCCTTCCTGGAGGAATTCGACCAGCGCTTCGCCGAGAGCTGCGTCGAGGTGGTGGGCACCCTCATCGGCTCCCGTGACGACAGGGCCGCCCTCGAGCTCCACCGCCAGCGCATCGTCCGGCCCCGTGTGGCCCACGCCCGGGCCCTCGTGGTGCGGGCCCAGGAGCTCGGGGAGCTCCCCGCCTCGCTCGACCCCGACCTCGCCGTGCAGATGCTGACCGGCTCGGTCTTCGCCCGTCGGGTGGCCGGCCTCGAGAGCGAACGCAGCTGGGCCAGCCGGGCCGTGGACATGCTGGGGGGCCGGGACGGCGACGTCTGACGCTCGCAGCGCATCGTTTGCACCGACGAGACCGGGTCCGACCTCGTCCGACGGGGGTTCGTCGCACGACGGGTGGTCCTCGGGCCTGAGCCCGAGGCCCTCGACCGGCTACGGGCGGGCCAGGCGCTCCAGGGTGGCGTTGGCCTCGGTCACGATCGACGCCACCACCTCGGCCACCGACGGGAGCGCGTCGATGACCCCCACCACCTGGCCCGTGGGGAGGACGCCGACGTCGAGGCGCCCCTCGACCAGGGCCGCCCTGGTCATCATGGGGGCGTTGGCGGCCATCACCACCTGGGCCCAGGTGAGCTCGTTGCCCTCCTTCATGGCCCGCCCCTCGGTGAGCAGGGCCCGCATCGAGGTGCGGGTCTGGCGCCGGAAGGCGAGGGCGTTGCGCAGGGCCCGGGGTAGCGCCCCCAGCCGCCCGGCCCCCTCGAGGTGGTCGACGAGCTCGGTCCTGATGACGCGCTGGGGAGCGCCGTCCACGCTGGTGGTCACCACCGTGCCCGTCACCGGCGTGGCCAGGTAGCGGCGCTTCACCTCGTCGGGAACGGTGCTCTCCGTGGTGAGGAGGAACCGGGTGCCCATGGCGATGCCGGCCGCCCCGTAGGCGAGCGCCGCCACCAGGCCCCGGCCGGTCGAGAACCCGCCGGCGCCGATGACGGCGAGGCGGTCCCCCACCGCCGCCACCACCTCGGGCAGGAGCAGCGAGGTCGGCACCACCCCGGTGTGGCCCCCGCCCTCGGCCCCCTGGGCGATGACGCCGTGCACCCCCCACTCCGCCACCTTCTCGGCGTGGCGACGGGCACCCACGGTGGGGATGACCACCACCCCGGCGTCGCGCAGCCGCGCCACCAGGTCGGGGCGGGGCGCCTGGGCGAAGCTCGCCACCCGGACCCCGGCCTCGAGCAGGACGTCGATGCGCCTGCCCACGTCGGACGAGTCGGTGCGGAGGTTGACACCGAAGGGGGCGTCGGTGCGCCGCCGCACCTCGGCCACGGCCGCCTCGAGCTCCTCCACCGTCATGGTGGCCGAGGCCAGGATCCCGAGGGCTCCGGCCGAGGCCGTGGCCGACACCAGGCGCGGCCCCGCCACCCACCCCATGCCGGTCTGCACGATGGGGTAGCGCACCCCGGCCAGCTCGGTGAGCGGAGTGCGCAGCGCCGGGTGGGGTGCGGGCATGACCCCGGGCGCCCGCCCCCCGCCGGCGGGGGCGGCCTCGGTCAGGGTGCCACCTCGGCGTGGCGGGCCGCCCCCGGGTCGAGGACGTCGCGCACCAGCTCCAGCTCCTCGGCCGTGGGGAGCCGGGTCTCGGGGACGGGGTCGGGGACCACCAGGGCGAAGCCGGTGGCGGCCACCACCTCGTCCACGGTCACGCCGGGGTGCACCGAGCGCAACCGCATGACGTGGTCGGGGGTGGCGAAGTCGAACACCCCGAGGTTCGAGACCACCACGCGGACCTCGTGGAAGCGGGTGGCGGCCGGGCCCGCCGCCGCGGCCCGGTCGTAGCCGACACCGCACACCACGTCCACGTGCTCGACGAAGCTGCGGGGCGAGTGGGAGGGGACCCAGTAGCTCGTCACGTGGTTGACGCTGTTGCCCGGCGCCCCCCGCACCCCGATGAGCTGGGCCTTGGGGCGGGCCCAATCCCCGATGGCGCTCAGGTTCTGGTTGCCGTGGCGGTCCACCTGCGAGGCCATCATCATGATGTGGCGCCGCCCCGACCACACCACGTCGAACACCCGCCGGTAGGGCATCCACGCCTCGAGGACCAGCTCCTGGCGCGGCGCCGAGAGGGCCGGGGTGTTGGCCATGAGCGCCGCCTCGCCGTCGGTCAGCACCAGGTCGGGGGCGAAGGTGCGCCGGGCCAGGCGGGCCCCGATGGCGGGGATGGTGCCGAAGGGACTGGCCATGACCTCGCCGTCACCCCGCCACGCCTCGGCGCAGGCCACCACGCACACCTCGGCTCGGGTGGCGCTCACTGGATCGCCTCCTGGTAAGCGGCCTCGTCGCCGGTCAGGTACGTGTCTCTGAACGTGTCCCAGTCCGCGGGATCGGCGGCGGCCTTGGC
>DATJOV010000117.1:0-3246 GCA_035506735.1 Acidimicrobiales bacterium
CGATCTCCTCCAGGGGTCGCTCACCTACCGCGACCGCCGCCTGGCCGGCTACGACGCCGCCGCCGTGGTCGAGGTGGTGGAGCACGTGGACCCGTCGCGCCTCGGCGCCTTCGAGCGGGCCGTCTTCGCCCATGCCCGGCCGGGCGCGGTCGTGGTCACCACCCCCAACGCCGAGTACAACGTCTGCTTCCCCTCGCTCCCCCCGGGCCAGCTTCGCCACCGTGACCACCGCTTCGAGTGGACCCGGGCCGAGTTCGGCCGGTGGTGCGCCGGGGTGGCCGAGCGCCACGGCTACGCCGTCACCCTGTCCGGCATCGGCGCCGAGGACCCCGAGGTGGGTACGCCCACCCAGATGGCGGTGTTCCGGCGATGACCGAGTACCCCATCCCCGAGCTGAGCGTGGTGGTCCTGGTGGGGGTGTCGGGATCGGGCAAGTCGACCTTCGCCGCCCGGCACTTCCTCCCCACCGAGGTGCTGTCCTCGGACGTCTGTCGCGGTCTCGTGGCCGACGACGAGAACGACCAGTCGGCCACCCAGGCCGCCTTCGACGTCCTGCACCACATCGCCGCCACCCGCCTGGCGGGGGGGCGCATCGTGGTGGTGGACGCCACCAACGTCCAGCCCGAGGCCCGCCGGGCCCTCGTGGCCCTGGCCAAGGCCCACCACGTGCCGGCCGTGGCGGTGGTCCTCGACGTCCCCGAGGACCTGTGCGCCACCCGCAACGCCGGGCGTCCCGAGCGCCAGTTCGGCCCCCACGTCCTGCGCAACCAGTCCTCGCAGCTGCGCCGCTCCCTGCGGCACCTGCGCCGCGAGGGGTTCCACCGCGTCCACCACCTCCAGGGCACCGAGGCCATCGCCGCCGCCACCTTCCGGCGCGAACCGCTGTGGAACGACCGGCGCACCGACCACGGGCCCTTCGACATCGTGGGCGACGTCCACGGGTGCCACCGCGAGCTGGTCGAGCTCCTCGGGGCCCTCGGGTACCTCGTCGACGACGACGGGGGCTCGGCCCGCCACCCCGGGGGACGCCGGGCCCTCTTCCTCGGGGACCTGGTGGACCGGGGACCGGCCACCCCGGCCGTGCTGCGCCTGGTCATGGGCATGGTGGGCGAGGGCAGCGCCGTCTGCCTGCCCGGGAACCACGAGGTCAAGCTGCAGCGGGCCCTCCAGGGCCGCAACGTCACCACCGGCCACGGCCTGGCCGCCAGCCTGGAGCAGCTCGGGGCCGAGCCGCCCGAGTTCTCCCGGCGGGTCGCCGCCTTCATCGACGGCCTGGTGGCCCACCTGGTGCTCGACGACGGGGCCCTGGTGGTGGCCCATGCCGGCCTCCCCGCCGCCATGCACGGCCGGGCGTCGGGGGCGGTGCGCTCGTTCTCGCTGTACGGCGACACCACGGGGGAGACCGACGAGTACGGCCTGCCCGTGCGCTACCCCTGGGCCGAGGAGTACCGGGGAAGCGCCATGGTCGTCTACGGCCACACCCCGGTGCCCGAGCCGGTGTGGCTCAACCGCACCATCTGCATCGACACCGGCTGTGTCTTCGGGGGCCGGCTCACGGCCCTGCGCTACCCCGAGCGCGAGCTCGTGTCGGTGCCCGCCCACGAGGTCTACTACGAGCCCGCCCGCCCCCTGGGCGGGGACGAGGAGCCCGCCCCGGGCCGCGACCCCGCCGACCTCGACCTCGACGACGTGGTGGGCAAGCGCATCGTCGAGGCCCGGCTGGCGGGGACGGTGACGGTGCGGGAGGAGAACGCCGTGGCCGCCCTGGAGGTCATGAGCCGCTTCGCCGTCGATCCCCGCTGGCTCGTGTACCTCCCCCCCACCATGGCGCCCACCGCCACCGCCGATCGCGAGGGCCTCCTCGAGCACCCCCAGGAGGCCTTCGAGGCCTTCGCCGCCGCCGGCGTGGCCACCGTGGTGTGCGAGGAGAAGCACATGGGATCGCGCGCCGTGGCGGTGGTGTGCCGCGACGCCTCGGTGGGGCCACGGCGCTTCGGCATCGAGGCCCCCGACGGGGGCGTGCTCTACACCCGCACCGGCCGCCCCTTCTTCGACCGCCCCGACCTGGGCGCCGAGGTGCTGGGGCGGGTGCGGGACGCCCTCGGGGCGGCCGGGACCTGGGACGAGCTCGGCAGCGACTGGGTGGTCCTCGACTGCGAGCTCCTCCCCTGGTCGGCCAAGGCCGAGGAGCTGCTGCGCCGCCAGTACGCCGCCGTGGGGGCGGCGGCCTCCCGGGCCACGGCGGCCGAGCTGGCCCTGGTCGAGGCGGCCGGGGCCCGGGGCGTGGCCACCGGGGACCTGGGACCGCACCTGGCCGAGCGCCGGGACATGGTGGCCGGGTTCGTCGCCGCCTACGGCCGCTACTGCTGGCCCGTGGCCTCGGCCGACGACCTGGCCCTGGCCCCCTTCCAGGTCCTGGCGGCCGAAGGGGCCGTGCACGCCCTGCGTCCCCACCCCTGGCACCTGGAGCTCCTCGGTCGCCTGTGCGGGGCCGGTCCCGGCATCCTGCGCCCCACCCGGGCCGTCACCGTCGAGCTGGCCGACCCCGACTCGGTGGCGGGGGGCGTGGCGTGGTGGGAGGAGCTCACCGGGGGCGGCGGCGAGGGGATGGTGGTGAAGCCCCTGGAGGTGGTCCACCGCGGTCCCCGGGGCCTGGCCCAGCCCGGCATCAAGGTGCGGGGACGGGAGTACCTGCGCATCATCTACGGGCCCGAGTACACGGCCGAGCGCCACCTGTCGCGCCTGCGCTCCCGGGGGCTCGGCCACAAGCGCTCCCTGGCGCTGCGGGAGTTCGCCCTCGGGATCGAGGCCCTGGAGCGCTTCGTGGCGGGCGAACCCCTCTACCGCGTGCACGAGTGCGTCTTCGGCGTGCTCGCCCTGGAGAGCGAGCCCGTCGACCCCCGCCTGTAGGGCGCGGGGCGCGGGCCCGTCCGGCGTCCCCCACGACCCGGCGGGCGGCGCCCCCGGCGGTGCGGGCGCCTACCCCTCGGCCTCGTCGTCGGGACGGGCCCGCATGCGCTGCTCGATCATCTCCACCACGGCCGGGTCCAGCAGGGTGGTGGTGTCCCCGAGCTGGCGGTGCTCGGCCGTGTCGCGCAGCAGGCGGCGCATGATCTTGCCGCTGCGCGTCTTGGGGAGCTCCGGGGTGAGCAGGATCTCCCGGGGCTTGGCGATGGGGCCGATGGTGCGGCTCACCACGCCCCGGAGCTCCTCCACCAGGGCGGCCGCCTCCGCCTCGTCCTGCGG
>DATJOV010000118.1:0-4070 GCA_035506735.1 Acidimicrobiales bacterium
CGCCCCGAGGGGACCGAGCCCGATCTCCCCCACGCCGACGCCAATGCCGCTCGACGGGCCCTGGCCGGGGACGGCACCGACGCGCCCCCGCCCGGGGACGGTGCCGACGCGCCCCCGCCCGGGGACGACGGCTGGATCACCGGACCACGGGCCCGGGCCGTGCTCGACGCCTACGGCATCCTCGGGTCCGGCGGGCCCCGCCCCGACGTGGCCTCCCCTCCGGGCTCCCCGGGCGGGGGGATCGAGGCCGTGGCGGGCTTCGTCCAGGAGCCGTCCTTCGGTCCCCTGGTGCGGCTGGGACCCCCCGGCGCGGCGGGGCCGGGCGCACCGCACGGCGTCGCCCTGGCCCCCCTCACCGTGGAGGACGCCCAGGACCTCGTCCGCCCCCTGTCCGGGGCCGGCCCCGGGCTCGGGGCCACGGCGGACGGACCCGGCGACCTCGGTCCCGTGGTGGACCTGGTACTTCGCCTGGGCCGCCTGGCCGAGGACCTTCCCGAGGTGGCCGAGGCCGAGTGCCGGCTCGTCCTCGGGCCCGGCACCGGGGTCTCGGTGTCGGGGGCCCGGCTGCGCCTGACCGTCCCGGTCCGGGCCGACGACCGCCGGCGCCTGACCTAGGCACCCTCCGGGGTGGCGTCGGGACCGCTCCTGGCGGCCAGAGGGCACCGGGAGGGCCTGCGGCACCGTCCCCCGCCCCGTGCGGGGCGCCCGCCGACCGGCCCGGAGCCGGAGCCCCGTGGGCCGGCATTTCGGGGTCGAGCTGGGACTTTCGGATCTGGTGAGGGGACCTTCGGCTCTGCCAGCCGGGGGGTCCGGACCGGCATCGTGATCCCAGCGGCTCGGGACGTGTCCCAGCCGGACCGAACAAAACCAAGAGCAACAAACGAGAGAAGGAGTGGAACATGCGGCGCAAGACGCTCGACATGATCCTGACAGCGGGCGGCGCGGTTCTCGTGGTCGTGCTGGTCGCCGCAGGTGCGCTGGGACTCTGGGGTCACAGCTACGCAGAGAGCAATGTCCACAATCAGCTGGCCGAGCAGCGGATCACCTTCCCGCCCGCGGCCGCCTTCGCCCACCCCAAGGTGGGAACGGAGATCACGCCCAGCATGATCCCGGTGGTCTCGCAGTACGCCGGGCAGCAGCTGCTGACGGGGGCGCAGGCCGAGGTGTACGCCGATCACTTCATCGCCGTCCACCTGAACGAGATCGGCCAGGGCCAGACCTACGCCCAGCTGTCGGCCAAGGCCATGGCCCTGCCCAAGGGCTCGGCCGCCTACACCGCGGCCGAGGCACAGGTCCAGACGGTCTTCCAGGGCACGACCCTGCGGGGCCTGCTCCTCGAGGCCTACGGCTTCAGCCAGTTCGGCCAGATCGCCCTGGTGGGCTCCATCGTGGCCTTCGTGCTGGCGGGCATCATGCTCCTGCTGACCGTGGCCGGCCTGCTCCACCTGCGCCGGGTCCCGGGCGACCAGGAGTTCCCCAAGGTCTCGGTGCCCGACCGGGTGCCCGAGACGGTCTGACCCGTCCCACCATCGAGCCGGCGACGGCTCGTGTGTGCACCGCTGCGGCGGGGCGTCCCCCGGGCGCCCCGCCGCAGCGCGTCCGGGGGGCGGGCGACCCGGGGTTCCCGGGCCTCAGGGGCGGTGCTTGCGCTCGGCCAGGCGCGCCGCGTAGACGGCGGCCTCGGTGCGGCGGGCGAACCCCATCTTCGAGAGCAGGTTCGAGACGTAGTTCTTCACCGTCTTCTCGGCCAGATACATCTCGTCGGCGATCTGGCGGTTGGTCTTGCCGTCGGCGATGAGCTCGAGGATGTTGCGCTCCTGGGCCGTGAGCCGGGCCAGGCGCTCGTCCTCCACGTTCTCGCCCCGCAGCCGCTCCATGACCTGACGGGTGAGGGCGGGGTCGAGGAGCGACTCCCCGGCCGCCACCCGGCGCACGGCGGTGACGAGGTCGCCCCCCTTGATCTGCTTGAGGACGTACCCGCTGGCGCCGGCCAGGATGGCCGAGAACAGGGCCTCGTCGTCGGCGAAGGAGGTGAGCATCAGGCACGTGAGCTCGGGCATGGCCGAGCGCAGGTCGCGGCACACCTCCACCCCGTCGCCGTCGGGGAGCCGGACGTCGAGGACGGCCACGTCGGGCCGCGTGGCGGGAACCCGGGCCAGGGCCTCCTGGGCCGTGCCCGCCTCACCCACCACCTCGAGGTCGTCCTCCGCCTCGAACAACTCGCGCAAGCCCCGCCGCACGACTTCGTGGTCGTCGAGGAGGAACACCCTCGTCATGGCTCGCCCACCTCCTTCGAGGTCCCGCTCTTTCTGCCTAGCACACCACCTGTGTGACCGAGGGCACCGGGGCCGGGCTTGCGGGTCACCCGCAACGGCCGGCGACGGGCCGGGGCCTCAGCCGGCGGAGCGGACGCGCACCCGCCACAGGAGCTCGCTCCCGCCCCCCAGGCGGGGCCGCAGCTCGCACGACCCGCCGTGGAGCTTGGCCCGCTCGGTCAGGGCCTCGAGGCCGGGCACGGCGTCGATGAGCGCCTCGGCCCCGGGGGCGTCGTCGAGGACACGGAGCTCGACCGTCGTCTCCGTGGCGCTGAGCTCGACGTCGATGCGGTGCACCCCGGGCCGGCGGACGGCGGCGGCCACGGCTTCGCGCACCGACAGGAGCAGGGTGTCGATCAGCTGGGGCCCGAGCTCGTCGAGGGGGCCGTCGAGGTCGACCGTCGTCTCGAGGCCGGACAGGCCCCCGGTGGCACCGTCCACGGCGGCCAGGACGTCGCCCCGCACCCCGCTGCCCTGGCGCTGGGGGGGGACCTGCATGGCGAACACGGTGGAACGGATCTGCCCGATGGTGTCGTCGAGCTCGTCGATGGCCTCGTGGAGCCGGATCCCGGCCCCGGGCAGCCCCTCGAGGCGGGCCGCCCCCTGGAGGGAGAGCCCCACCGCGAACAGGCGCTGGATGACGTGGCCGTGGAGGTCGCGGGCGATGCGCTCGCGCTCCTCGGTGAGGGTGAGCTGGCGCAGGCGGGCGTAGAGGCGGGCCTTGTCGATGGCCAGGCCGGCCGCCAGAGCCAGGGCCGCCACCACGTCCTCGTCCTCCTCGGTGAACTCCTCGGCGTCGCGCTTGTCGCACAGGTAGAGGTTCCCGTAGACCTCGTCGCCGACCGACACGGGGACGCCGAGGAAGGAGCGCATGTGGGGGTGGGCGGGCGGGAACCCCGAGCGCTCGGGGTGCTCGCCCAGGTCGCGCAGGCGCACGGGCCGGGGCTCGCGGATGAGCAGGCCCAGGATCCCCTTGCCCGAGGGGAGGCGCCCGATGGCGGCCGTCTCCTCGGGCTCGAGGCCCACGGTGACGAACTCGGCCAGCCCGGTGCGCGACGCGTCGAGCACCCCCATGGCCCCGAAGCGGGCGTCCACCAGGTCCACCGCCCGGCCGGTGATGGTGCGCAGGACGACGGTGAGGTCGAGGTCGGCCGCCACCACCAGCATGGCGTCGATGAGCGCCTGGAGTCGCTCCGGGTCCCGGACCCGGTGGAAGGGCACGACACCAATGTATTGCCCGCCTCCGGCGGCCGGAGTATTGCCCGCCTCCGGCGGCCGGTGTATTGCCCGCCTCCGGCGGCCGGGTCCCCCTCCGGGCCGGCCCGGGCTCAGGCCGTGGTGAAGGGATGCTCGTAGCCCGCCGGTGGCACCGGGGCCCCGGCCAGGGTGCGCTCGGCCGTGTCGGCGCTGCAGCGGCCCAGCGCCAGGGGCGGCGCAAGCCCCGCCGCGGCGAAGGCGGCCACGAGCGCCTCGGGGTCGGGCGTGGCCAGCACCAGCTCGTAGTCCTCCCCCCCGCCCAGGGCCTCGTCCAGGGTGGCCCCCTCGGCCACGGGCACGGCGTCGAGCCGGTAGCCCACCCCCGAGGCGCTCGCCAGGTGTCCGAGGTCGGCGGCGAGGCCGTCGGACACGTCGACGAGGGCCCGGCACCCCGCCAGCCGGGCGGTCTCGCCCTCGGCCAGTCGGGCCCGGGGGCGGCGGTGGGCGAGCACCAGGGCGGCGTCGGCTCCGTCCGGGTCGGCCCCGGCCCGCAGCCGC